>NZ_JACJEN010000015.1:0-118400 GCF_014164075.1 Pseudoalteromonas sp. SG45-3
ATCACCTAAGTCCGATTTACCGAATTGTTGTTTTGCCCAATGAGTATGTTCGTTAATCATAATGTGCCCTCAAACAAGATTTGAAGATCTGATCATGACATTGAGATTTAGTTCAAAAAAATCCCTGCTAATTTCTTAGCAGGGATTTGTGTATAAGAGACAGCTTTTCAGTGCCTTTTTTATTGCAATAATTGTGTATTAAATACGATGCTTATTTAAGGTTTATCGCTATTTAACATGTCATCGTGTTCGGCCATATCCCAAGGTAGTTCACCTGGGCTGTTACCTAAAAAGTGTAAGTAATTCTCAAATTGATCAAGAATATCCTTCACAATATCATCTTCACTGTAACCATACACATCGTAAGATTGCCCACCACGGCGTAAGAAAACATCAGCCTTGTAATACATTTCGATGTTATCAATCTCAGGTTTCAGCTCAGAATAGGCAAAGCTTGGCATAGGGTGTTCGGTTAGACGAATGTCATACACAAAATCAACATGCTCATGGCGTAGCACAGTTAAATGAGCACGGCCTAAGTCGGTATCAAAATCAACCTCTGCATGCCATTGTCGCGCTTTTAATTCAGCCTGAACGGCTTGCATTGCTTGTACTACCACACTACTAATGAAGGTGTGTACTTTTTCTTTATTGGGGTAATTAACCATGGCGGCTAAACGGCGCTTCCAATGAGATAAGTTAATATTACGGCCATTAAGCGCATGTGCTTGTAAACTAGTATCGCGATGGCCTTCAATGGTGAGTGCTCGCCAAAGCCCAGCGGTTGCAATAAGCATAATAATCGCAAAGGGTAAGGCACTGGCTATAGTCATAGTTTGTAGCGCACTTAACCCACCTGCCACTAATAAAACAGCAGCCACCGCGCCCTCTAGCACAGCCCAAAACACGCGTTGCCATGCGGGTGTATTAATATTACCTCCAGAGGCGAGAGAATCAATAACTAATGATCCTGAGTCAGACGAAGTAACAAAAAAGGTAATGATTAGAATAACGGTAAGTAGCGAAATAATAAATGATAACGGTAACACCTCAAATAACTGAAACAATGCAACAGCTTGGTTTGCTTGAACATCAGTAATTAAAGTATTGAACCCTTCATTCATTATTAGATTTAACGCGGTATCACCAAACACAGAAAACCATAAAAAGGTAAAAATAGTCGGGACTAGCATCACGCCAACAACAAATTGCCTGATGGTTCTGCCGCGGCTAATTTTAGCGATAAACATGCCAACAAAGGGTGCCCAAGCAATAGTCCAGCCAAATATAAATAGGGTCCAGTTACCAATCCAATCACTACGGCTGTACGCCTGTAAATTAAAAGTACGCTCAACAATACCGCTAAGGTAGCTGCCGGTATTTTGTAAAAACGATTCAAGAATATGAATAGTAGGGCCAATAAAAAATACAAAGGCCATTAACGACACTGCAAGAGTCATGTTTACAATAGATAAGCGCTTTACACCTTTATCCATCCCAGCCACTACTGAGAGAGTAGCTGCTGCGGTAATAATGGCAATAGCAGTAATTTGTACTGTGGTATTAATAGGGATACTTGGCCACAAATAATGCAGCCCAGCATTAATTTGGGTAACGGAAAGTCCTAACGTTGTGGCAATGCCAAATAACGTGCCTAATATGGCAAACACATCAACAGTGTGACCAATAGGACCATATATTTTATCACCAATAAGTGGATACAACGCTGAGCGAATCGACAGTGGGAGGCCATGACGAAATGCAAAATACGCAAGGACTAAACCGACAATCCCATAGATTGCCCATATGTGAAAACCCCAATGAAAAAATGCAATTTGCATAGCTTGCTTGGCAGCGTCGACGGTTTCTGCTGCGCCTGCGGGCGGAGATGCATAATGGAGCACGGGCTCTGCTACACCAAAATAAAGTAATGCGACTCCGTAACCGGCCGAAAATAGCATAGCAAACCATTCAGCGAAACTGTATTGCGGCTGCGCATGATCAGGGCCCAGCTTGATATTTCCCCAGCTGGAGGCTGCTACACAAACAATGAAAACTAAGAAAATAGCGACTGATAACATATAAAACCAACCAAAGGTTTCTGTTATCCACTTGAGGGTAACGCTGAATACTTGCCCTGCGAGTTCAGGGTTGCTAATTGTACCAATTACCAAGAGCAGAATAATAACCACTGCAGGTAAAAATACCGGTAGCAAAATAGTTGAGCGTAAAGCAGTTTTTGTCATATTAATCCTTAATATTAATTGCTAACTTTCAATTATACTTTACTACCTTATTATATCTTGGGTGTGTTGGCTAATTCAGTCTCTTGTTTAAGATTATCAAATTTTATTGTTGCCACTTATCAAGGTTAAACTAAAGATTAACATTACTTGGGATTTTAAATATGGAATATGTTTATCATTACACTTCTGCAGATGGTTTAAAGGGAATTTTAGAGAGCAAAAGTTTATGGGCTACTAACGCAGAGTATCTAAATGATTTTAGAGAAATAAAGCAAGGTATTGATAGAATAAAATCACTCAGAGGGAGTTTGTCTGAGTTTTCACAAATCAAACTCGAAGAAATTTATGCCAAACACAAAAATATACCTTTAGATGTTACCCAAAAAGAAATGCGAAGTAAGGACGTGCATCTCGCAAATCATTTTTTAAATTTTCTATGGAATATAATTGATAATAATACCATTGATGAAATTTATACCACTTCATTTACAACTAAGCGTGATAGCCTAAACCACTGGCTAACTTACGGGTCAGAGCAAACTTCATATTGCATAAAGTTTAATAAAGAAAAGCTATTTGATGATGAGTACTTTAGGCAAAGAAAACTTTTGAGTGGCTATGATGATGTTGATTACCAACCAACTGAGGAAATGCTTCATTCTTTAATTGAAGAACACTATCTGCCTGAGGTTTTAAGTTATGTGTTAGATCCAAATTTAAATGGAAATGACCTAAATGAAAAATGTGCTATTGCTGCAATTGAAATTTTTAATGAAGCGATTTTTAAGATTGCTAGCATAAAAGATCAAGCGTTCGAATATGAAGAAGAGTATCGTTTTACTCTTTTTTACCCTGGTTTAGTCTCATTAAATGAAAATACTGAAAAGGGTTATTTTGATTTTATAGACTCCTCTAATATTGATTTTATAGAGCTTGAAAATGGAGTGAAAGAGTTTTTTCCTTTATGCTACAGAACCCTAAAGTCTGGCATTATAGCCCCATATAGAGCGATACCTTTTCCTAAAAATTCAATTGATGAAATTATAATAGGACCATCAGAAAATAATGAGTTAGCTGTTAAAGGCTTAAAGTCTTTTTTGAGTTCATTAAATTTTGATGTAGAAGTGTCTAGTACTAAAACTTCATTTAGAAGAATTTAAAAAAGCTCTAGACCCAAAGGGCTTAGAGCTTTTCTATATACAATTAAAGTTTAGCTAAAACACTTAACTTAAAAGTATCGTTGGGTTTCGTTTCCCTCAACCCAACCGACTGTTACTCATCAATTGAGCGTAGTAGGGCGTTTATACCTACTTTTTCACGTGTTTGTTTGTCTACTTTTTTAACGATGATTGCAGCGTAAAGGCTGTGGGTGCCATCTTTTGACGGTAGTGCGCCTGGAACAACTACTGCCCCTGCTGGTACGCGGCCGTAGTGAATTTCGCCGGTTTCGCGGTCATAAATACGAGTGCTTTGGCTGATGTAAACGCCCATTGAAATTACTGCGCCTTCTTCAACAATTACGCCTTCAACAATTTCAGAACGTGCGCCAATAAAGCAGTTGTCTTCAATGATAGTTGGATTAGCTTGTAGAGGCTCTAAAACGCCGCCTATGCCTACGCCACCTGATAAATGTACGTTCTTACCAATTTGTGCACATGAGCCTACAGTCGCCCATGTATCAACCATGGTGCCGTCGTCAACGTATGCGCCAATATTTACGTACGATGGCATAAGTACGACGTTTTTACCTACAAAGCTGCCTTTACGTGCTACTGCGTTTGGTACTACGCGCATACCACCTTGCTGAAATTGCTCTGGCGTGTAGTCGCTAAATTTAAGTGGTACTTTGTCGTAAAACTGGTTTACGCCGTCGTTCATTGGTTGGTTGTCGCGAATACGAAACGACAGTAAAACGGCTTTTTTAAGCCACTGGTGTACAACCCATTCACCTGATATTTTTTCAGCAACGCGTGCTGCGCCGCTATCAAGCAAATCAAGTGCATCAATAATGGCTTGTTTTACGTCGCTTGATACTGTGCTTGGGCTAATGCTATCGCGGTTGTCCCATGCGTTTTCGATCATCGTTTTTAAATCTGACATGTGTGTCCTCTATTCTGTTTCGGCGTTGAATTTTTTACGTAATGCCTGATGAATTTTTGCTTGCTCTTCATCAGTCAGCGCTTGGTATTCGTTATTAGATACAACAAAGAAATCCTCTGCACGTTCACCTACCGTTGTAATACGGGCAGCGTGAATGTGTAGTAAATGCGCTTGGAAAACTTCGGCTATTTTGGTTAGTAAACCTTGTATATCGACGGCTTGAATTTCTATTAAGCTACGGTCTTTGCGTGCATGTGGGCGCAACACAATTTTAGGTTTAATATTAAAATCTTTAAAGCGTTGAGAGCGGCTCTTTTTAAAGCGAATTTTTTTACGTGGATCGCTAAGTGCTTGCTCAAGCCCGCGTTTAATTGATTGCGCTCGACCACTTGCAATAGGGTCGCCACTTACTTCAAGTATTACAAAACTAAACAGGACGTAACCGTCTTTTGTGGTCAGTACTTGCGCGTGCTGTATTTGTGCTTTTTTAGAGCCAATTACACTCACTAATCTCGCAAATAGCGCACCAGAGTAGGGGCTGTATACAAATACTTGTGTACCACCATGCATTGCTTTGTTAGATACAATTACACTGGGTTGGCTTAAATCGGTGCTACTTAATAAATGCTCACTTTGCCACGATATTTGCTGTTCGCTAAAGGCGGTAAAGTAATTGGCTTTAAAGCGACTCCAAATTAAATCAATTTTATTCTCAGGGTAACCTAAGTTGAGTAGACGTTGTTTAGCTTGGTGCTTTTTATCACGAATTTGGTCGCGCTGATCCATTGGGTTTTCAAGCCCTAAGCGTAATGCGCGCTGCGTGTGCAAGTACAATTCACGCAGTAGGGTGTTTTTCCAATCGTTCCATAAGTTGTCGTTGGTTGCACGGATATCGGCAACGGTTAAACAATATAAATAGTCGAGTTGGCGCTCTGTTTTAATACGTGTTGCAAAGTCTTTTATTACAGCAGGGTCGTTAATATCTTTACGCTGCGCGGTAACCGACATAAGTAAATGGTTACTTACAAGCCATGCTACTAATTTTGCATCAGAGGAGGGAAAACCATGTAATTTAGCAAAGGCTATAGCATCAACAGCGCCAAGTTCAGAGTGATCTCCCCCTCGTCCTTTAGCAATGTCGTGAAATATACCGGCTAAATAAAGTAGTTCTGGTTTATCCATTCGAGTGACTATTTCACTACAAATAGGAAACTCGCTAATGCCAGTTTTATCAAAGTATTCGTAAATATTTTTGATTAATTTGTGAGTATGCTCATCTACGGTGTAGGCGTGAAATAAATCGAACTGCATTTGCCCAAATATATTACGCCACTGCGGTAAGTAGGCGGCAAGCATGCCGTGCTTGTGCATAAGCGTAAATGCGCGGCCCATACCATTAGGGTGTTTAACTAAGCGTAAAAAGGCTTCACGACAGGCTGCATAATCTTGTAAATCCCCCAATAAACGGCGGCGTACTTGGCGGATTGTACGAATAGTGCTTGGGTAAATATGCGTTATTGCAGGGTTGTCTGCTATGTGCTCAAACAATACAAAAAGTTGGTCACGTCTAAAAAATACGGATGGATCTTTTACGCGTATTTGATGGCCCACTTGCTCAAAGTTTCTGTCGAGTACTATCACCGTTTTTTCACTACTTTCGGGCATGATACTTTGTTCAAAGTATGAAAGTAGCATTTGGTTAAGTTCGCGAACGCGGCTCATTATTCTAAATAAGCGCTTCATCATACGCTCAACAGAGGCTTTACCGTCGCTACCAAAACCTAAAATTTCGGCGGCTTGTGGTTGATGATCAAACAATAAGCGGTTTTCAGCCCGACCTGCGGCTAGATGAAGTGCAAAGCGAATATTCCATAGGTTTTCTAGGCACTCTGAAAGCTCTTGAAACTCTTCATGGGTTAAGTAGCCGTGACTTATTAACTCTTGCAGAGTTTCGGTTCTAAAGTGCTTTTTTGCGACCCAAATAATGGTTTGCAAGTCGCGCAGGCCACCGGGGTTTTCTTTAATGTTTGGCTCAAGATTATACGCGGTGCCGTGGCACTTTTTGTGACGTAAGTTTTGTTCTTGAACTTTGGCAGTAAAAAACTCACCGGAGCGCCATACGGGGGTTTCTAGAATATGCGTTTTGAGTTTTTCAAACTCAATATGATTACCAAAAATAAGGCGGCTTTCGAGTAAACTGGTGGCAAAAGTAACGTCTTCACGTTTTTGCTCAATGGCTTGTTCTATCGTGCGCACGCTGTGGCCAATCTCTAAGTTGAGATCCCATAGCATGGTGACAAACTGGCCTATTTTTTCGCATATTTCTTCGCTTGGTGGTTTAGTTACAAGCAATAAAAAATCGATGTCGGAGTAGGGATGTAGCTCGCCACGTCCGTATCCGCCTACTGCTATTAGTGCTAAATCAGGTTCGCGCGCTAAGTCGTAAACATGAAAAAGCTTAATTAGTAGGCGGTCAATAAACTCAGCCCGGGCATTAATTAAATTCCCAACCGGTTGTTTAGAAAATTCGTTATGTAACCATTTATAAAAATAGCTAGAACAATCGCGATAATCACTAAGTTGCTCTGCATCGCTGAGCAACTTTTTTACTTTGTTGGGTAATGCCACGTGGGCTGGCTCCTAATTTCTTATTTATTATTAGTGTTCTATGATCCTGTCGATAGTATCATCTGATCGTAGCGTTAAAATTTCAACACCATTTTCAGTCACTAATAAAGTATGTTCCCACTGTGCAGACAAGCTGCGGTCGCGAGTTACTACAGTCCAATCATCTTTAAGTAGCTTACATTGGCGTTTACCCGCATTAACCATTGGTTCAATTGTTAAGCACATGCCCGCTTTTAAAGTTTCGCCAGTACCCGCTTTACCGTAGTGCATTACTTGTGGTTCTTCATGAAATCCTGCGCCAATACCGTGGCCGCAATATTCACGAACAATAGAGTAATTAAAACTTTCTGCATATTTTTGAATAGCAGAGCCAATATCACCTAAGCGCACACCTGGTTTTACCATTTTAATAGCAAGGTATAAGCTTTCTTGTGTTACTTCTGCAAGACGCTTAGCTTGGATGTTTGGTGTACCAACGTGGAACATTTTAGAAGTATCGCCGTGGTAGCCATCTTTAATGACAGTTACGTCAATATTTACGCTGTCGCCTTCTTTTAATGCTTTGTCATTTGGAATTCCGTGACAAATAACATGATTAACTGACGTACAAACTGATTTTGGAAAGCCATGATAATTTAACGGAGCAGGGATTGCTTGTTGCACATTAACAATATAATCATGACAAAGTGTATTTAGCTCATCGGTGGTAACACCCGGCACTACATGAGGGCCGATCATTTCAAGTACATCGGCCGCTAAGCGCCCAGCTACGCGCATTTTCTCTATTTCTTCAGGGGTCTTGATAATAGCGCTCATTGAGGCTCCAAAGTTGAGTTTCTAACATTTATCGCCGAACAAATTTTGCACGCGACGTTGAGTATTTAATTTTAATATGGTATAAAGCGCGCCGTCTTTTTACAAATAAATTCTTAAATGATTTTTTGTATTTAAGGCAAACACAATTTTATTTTAACACACACACGTATCGTCACATACACTTGGGTGCATTTGAAGTTTAATTACTTCGGTGTTGGTGCTATGGGATATGTGGAGGCCTAACCCTAAACAACTATAGAGGATCTATAAAATGGCAAACGTTTCAATGCGCGATATGCTTCAAGCTGGTGTTCACTTTGGTCACCAAGCACGTTACTGGAACCCTAAGATGAAGCCTTTCATCTTCGGCACACGTAACCGTGTACATATCATCAACCTTGAGCAAACTGTACCAATGTTCAACGACGCACTTAAGTTTTTATCAAGTGCTGCAGCTAACAAAGGTAAAGTTCTTTTCGTTGGTACTAAGCGCGCAGCAAGCGACGCAGTTAAAGCAGCTGCTTTAGAAAGCGATCAGTTCTTCGTAAATCACCGTTGGTTAGGTGGTATGTTGACTAACTGGAAAACTGTACGTCAATCAATCAAGCGTCTTAAAGACCTTGAAGTACAAAGCCAAGACGGTACTTTCGAGAAATTAACTAAGAAAGAAACGTTAATGCTTAACCGCGAAATGGAAAAGCTTGAAAAGAGCCTTGGTGGTATCAAAAACATGGGCGGTCTTCCAGACGCGCTTTTCGTTATCGATGCTGACCACGAGCACATTGCTATCCGTGAAGCAAACAACCTAGGTATCCCTGTTGTTGCAATCGTTGATACTAACTCTAACCCAGACGGCGTTGATTACATCGTTCCTGGTAACGATGATGCTATCCGTGCTGTAAGCCTTTACACTAGCGCTGTTGCAGCTGCTATCACTGAAGGTCGCGAGAATAACATCGTTGCTCAAGCTGAGAAAGACGATTTCGTTGAAGCTGAGTAATTAGCTATCATCAAGTCTTCATCTTTTTAAGGTGAAGACTTGTTATTCTTGTAGAGCGGGTAACCCGCTTATCTAAACCAGATTTCAGATTTGAGGATTTACTAATGGCTGTAACTACTGCCCTAGTTAAAGAATTACGCGAGCGCACAGGCGCTGGCATGATGGATTGTAAAAAAGCGTTAACTGAGACTGATGGCGACATCGAGTTAGCGATTGAAAACATGCGTAAAAGTGGCGCTGCTAAAGCTGCTAAAAAAGCAGGTAACATTGCTGCTGAAGGTACTATCATCATCAAGCAAAACGCTGGTGTTGCAGTACTAGTAGAAGTTAACTGTCAAACAGACTTCGTTGCAAAAGACGTAAGCTTTTTAGCATTTGCTGATAAAGTTGCTGAAGCTGCAATTGCTGACACTCTTACTATCGAAGACTTACAAGCTAAGTTTGAAGAAGACCGTGTTGAGCTAGTAACTAAAATTGGCGAAAACATCAACGTACGTCGTCTGCAGTACATCGCTGGTGAAAACCTAGTTGAGTACCGTCATGGCGACCGTATCGGTGTTGTTGTTGCAGGTGTTGCTGATGAAGAAACACTTAAGCACGTTGCAATGCACGTTGCTGCTTCACGTCCAGAGTACTTAACTCCTTCTGACGTACCAGCTGACGTTGTAGAAAAAGAAAAGCAAGTACAAATCGAAATCGCGATGAATGAAGGCAAGCCTGCTGAAATCGCTGAGAAGATGGTTGTTGGTCGCATGAAAAAATTCACTGGTGAGGTTTCTCTTACTGGTCAAGCTTTCATCATGGAACCTAAAAAATCTGTTGGCGATATTCTTAAAGAGAAAAACGCAACAGTTACTGGCTTTGTACGTGTAGAAGTTGGTGAAGGTATCGAGAAGAAAGAAGAAGATTTTGCTGCTGAAGTTGCTGCTCAAATTGCAGCTGCTAAAGGTCAGTAAGATTAACTATTTGTGATGCAAAAGGAAATTAGATGCAATTAAAGTACTATTTGGTTTTGCTTCACAGCTAGAAATTCTTTAAAATAACCGCGCTTTTATGTTTAACATAAGCGCGGTTATTTTTTATCCATAATTCAATAAAAGTTGGCCCCTATACTATGACTATCAATCGCAAACCTATTTTTAGACGTGTTCTTCTCAAATTAAGTGGTGAAGCTTTAATGGGAGACGAAGGCTTCGGCATCGACCCTAAAGTTTTAGACCGTATGGCACAAGAAATTAAAGAGCTAGTAGAGCTTGACGTAGAAGTGGGTTTAGTTATTGGTGGAGGTAACTTTTTACGCGGTGGTTCACTTGCAGAAGCAGGTATGAACCGCGTAGTAGGCGACCACATGGGTATGCTTGCAACGGTTATGAATGGCCTTGCAATGCGTGATGCGCTACACCGTGCATTTGTAAACTGTCGCTTAATGTCGGCTATTCCGCTAAATGGTGTATGTGACGCTTATAACTGGGCTGAAGCAATTAGTTTATTGAAAACTGGCCGCGTTGTTATTTTTGCAGCAGGCACCGGTAACCCATTTTTTACTACCGATTCTGCAGCGTGTTTACGCGGTATCGAAATTGAAGCGGATACAGTAATTAAAGCGACTAAAGTGGATGGCGTGTACAGTGATGATCCTGTTAAAAACCCAGAAGCGACGCTTTACAGCCACTTAAGCTACAATGAAATCATTGAAAAAGAATTAAAAGTTATGGATTTAGCGGCATTTACTCTAGCCCGCGATCACAATATGCCATTGAGCGTATTTAATATGAATAAATCAGGCGCGCTAAAACGCGTAATTATGGGTGAAGAAGAAGGAACACTTATTTCTTCACAAGCCTCAGATGAAATAATCAAATAATTAGGATTAAACCGTGATTAACGATATTCAAAAAGACGCGCAAGCGCGCATGCAAAAAAGTGTAACTGCACTAGGTAGCCAATTATCTAAAATTCGTACTGGCCGTGCACATCCTGCAATCCTAGATGGCATTATGGTGTCGTACTACGGTGCACCAACGCCTTTAAACCAAGTTGCTAACGTAACAATTGAAGATTCTCGTACACTTGCTATTGGTGTATTTGATAAGTCTTTAGCGCAAGCTGTTGAAAAAGCAATTATGGCGTCTGACTTAGGTTTAAACCCTATGTCGGCAGGTACTGTTATTCGTGTACCTCTTCCTCCACTTACAGAAGAGCGTCGTAAAGACCTAATCAAAATTGTACGTGGCGAAGTTGAAGGCGGTCGTGTTGCTATTCGTAACATTCGTCGTGATGCTAATGGCGATGTAAAAGGTTTATTAAAAGATAAAGAAATATCTGAAGATGAAGCGCGTCAATCAGATGATGCGATTCAAAAACTTACAGATAAGTTTATCAAAGAAATGGATACTCTATTAGCTGCTAAAGAAGCAGAGTTAATGGAAATCTAAGTAGGGCCTGTTTATCTTTTGAGGTTGAATTTGCAGTAGTGTGTTTGGTTTTAAGGCAAGGCAGAGCCTACGTAGTGTGGTTATTTCCCATTATTAGGCGATAGCAATGCATAAAATCTAAAAACGCGCTGCCCAAAGGGTTCTGCCTAGATTGAATAAATTACAATCCTGAAAGGTCGACAGGACCTATTAAAATTATTAGTTTTGAAACGCCGTCTAGGGTATACTAGGCGGCGTTTTTTTATGGAATACTCGATATTTATGGTTCTAGATGCTGACACAATTTCACAGCAATGTTTACCCAAACATGTTGCTATCATCATGGATGGGAACGGACGTTGGGCACAAGCTAGAAATAGACCTCGTGTGTATGGGCATAAAAAAGGCGTAGACGCAGTTCGTCAATCTGTTCAGTTTTGTACTAAATTAGGGATACAATCGTTAACCTTATTTGCTTTTAGTAGTGAAAACTGGCGCCGCCCTGAAGACGAAGTAAACACTTTAATGGAGCTTTTCTTATTTGTTTTAACAAAGGAAGTTAAAAAGCTTCATAAAAACAATGTAAAACTGACCATTATTGGAGACTTATCACGATTTTCTGAAGGATTACGTAGCAAGGTAGACGCTGCGCATAAGCTGACTGAAAATAATACCGGATTGCGCTTAAATGTTGCAGCTAATTACGGTGGTCGTTGGGATATGGCTAACGCGGCTAAACAACTTGCTTTGCAAGTTGCGCAAGGCACACTCAACGCAGAAGATATTACAGAAGAGCGCTTAGCACAGCATATGAGCATGGCAGATCAGGCAGAACCTGATTTACTTATTCGCACTGGTGGCGATGTTCGTATTAGTAATTTTTTACTATGGCAAGTTGCTTATGCAGAACTTTACTTTACCGAAACACTTTGGCCTGATTTTAATGAAGCAGCATTTGCTGAGGCTATAGCGTGTTACGTTGCCAGAGAGCGACGTTTTGGTTGTACGGGCGAACAAATAAAACAATTACTCGCTCAAACCTAAATAGAATAAGGGTCACATTTTGTTAAAACAACGAATTTTAACCTCAC
Organism: Pseudoalteromonas sp. SG45-3; assembly: GCF_014164075.1. Lineage (NCBI taxonomy): Bacteria > Pseudomonadati > Pseudomonadota > Gammaproteobacteria > Alteromonadales > Pseudoalteromonadaceae > Pseudoalteromonas > Pseudoalteromonas sp. SG45-3. The sequence goes on from NZ_JACJEN010000015.1 coordinate 12,296, forward strand.
TTGTGCTTGCACCATCGGCATTAGCTTTGGTTTTTTATACACCGCTTACGTTATTTAGTTACTTTGCCGGTGCAATAGTATTATTAGGCGCATGGGAATGGTCTGCGTTTATGGGTTTATGCGATAAGCTCAAACGTGGTGCTTTTGTTGTATTGATTGCAGCCTTACTTGGCCTGCTTAATTTACATTGGCCTATTGAATCACTATGGGAAAGTGGCAAGCTAGTAGGTGATGCGAATTACTTATTTACGCTTTCGTTTGCTTGGTGGATTGTTGCTAGTTATTTAATTTGGCGCTATCCAGAAATGGCTAAAGCGTGGAATGAAGGTCTAGTAATGCGCGGCATTGCAGGTTTATTAACACTTGTGCCGTTATGGCTTGCACTAAATACGCTGCGCAGTGCGCAATATGCTGAATCAACACATTTTGGCTCTGTACTTATTTTAGTCGTATTGGGTATTGTGTGGAGTGCAGACGTTGGTGCTTATTTTTCAGGTAAGAGCTTTGGTAAGCATAAACTTATGCCAAAAGTGAGCCCTAATAAAACAATTGAAGGGTTAGCAGGCGGTGTAGTCGCTTCTATCATTTTTGTTTTAGCATTTTGTCACTTTACCGATGTTGATTTAGGTGTTTGGCCTATCTACGCGATAATGACTGCATTTATTGCATTGTTCTCTGCGGTAGGTGATTTACTTGAAAGCATGTTTAAACGTGAAGCTGGTTTAAAAGATAGCGGCCGTTGTTTACCTGGGCACGGCGGTATTTTAGATCGCATTGACAGCTTAACGGCTGCAGCTCCAATGTTTGTAATGTGCTATGCGTGGACTCTTAGTTTATGAGCCAAAAGCAATTGCTGGTTATTTTAGGCGCAACAGGTTCAATTGGTTTAAGTACACTAGATGTTGTATCGCGCAATAAAGAGTTATTTGATGTTTTTGTTTTAGCTGCAGGGCAAAACGCAAAAAAAATGGCTGAGCTGTGTATTGAACACGAACCACTTTATGCGATTATGGCTACCCAGCAAGCCGCTGAGCAGTTATCTGCTTATTTAGCTAATACACCATGCCAAACGCTTGTTATGCACGGCGAGCAAGCAATGTGCGACTTATGTGCTCACCCAGATGTTGATGTCGTGATGTCGGCAATTGTAGGTGCAGCTGGTTTACTGCCAACATTAAGTGCAGTAGAAGCAGGTAAAAAAGTACTCCTTGCTAATAAAGAATCGTTAGTTATGTCAGGTCAGTTGTTTATTGATAAAGTTAAACAACATAAAGCGACCTTGCTGCCAATTGATAGCGAACATAATGCTATTTTTCAATGTCTACCTCTTTCGTTACAAAGTGCCAAAGGCGATCAAAATTTACAGCAACATGGCGTAAGTAAAATTTTGCTTACCGGTTCTGGTGGCCCGTTTTTAACGCGCGATATAAACACACTAAAAGATGTAACTGTAAGTGAAGCCGTGGCGCATCCTAACTGGTCGATGGGTCAAAAAATATCAGTAGACTCGGCCACTATGATGAATAAAGGCTTAGAGTTTATTGAAGCTAAGTGGTTATTCAATTGCGACACCAGTGATATAGACGTAGTGATTCATCCACAAAGTATTATTCACTCAATGGTGCAATATCATGACGGTTCTATTTTAGCGCAAATGGGTAACCCTGATATGCGCACGCCAATTGCCCATGCACTTGCATACCCTGAGCGAATTAATGCAGGCGTTAAACCGTTAAACTTCTCTGATATATGTGATTTCTCATTCACCAAGCCTGACTTTTCTCGCTATCCAAATTTACAATTAGCGATTGATGCGTGTAGTGCAGGGCAGGGCGCGACTACAACGGTTAATGCTGCAAATGAGATAGCAGTAAGTGCATTCTTAAACGGTAAAATTGGTTTTACTGATATATACAAAATAAATGCACAAACGCTTGAATCTGCAACGTATACCAATGTACAAAGCTTAGATGAAATTTTAGAGTGCGATAAATTAGCGCGTATTAGCGCTTCAGAATTTATAACAAAAGTGACGCATTAATATGTTTGATTTTTTTTGGAATCTTGGCTCATTTATTTTAGCGCTTGGTATTTTAGTGGCCATACATGAATATGGCCATTTTTGGGTTGCACGAAAAATGGGCGTTAAAGTGCTGCGTTTTTCAATTGGCTTTGGTAAGCCACTATTAAAATGGCACGATAAATATAATACCGAATATGTGATTGCGGCTATTCCATTAGGCGGTTATGTAAAAATGCTTGATGAGCGTGTTGATGACGTGCCGGCAAACCAACGTCATTTATCGTTTAACGCTAAATCTGTACAAGCACGTATTGCCATAGTTGCAGCGGGTCCAATGGCCAACTTTTTGTTTGCCATTTTTGCTCTTGCTGTAATGTATATGGTGGGTGTGCAGTCGGTAAAGCCTGTGGTAGGTAGTATTACCGAGGGTAGCCGGGCAGAGCAAGCGGGCATTATGCCTTCTCAACATATTATAAAAATTGGTGATGATGATATAACGACCTGGCAAGATGCCACGTTTGCACTTATGTCTAATTTAGGTGAAGAAAGCGTTGAAGTGATTGTGCGCGATAAAAACCTTCAACCACGTGTTAAAACGCTTAATTTAGAGGGGTGGAAACTAGATCAGCAAGACGTGCCACCATTAAGCTCGTTAGGTATTGTACCGTTTAGACCTCAAGCAACTTTAACAATTGCCGCCGTAACTAAAGACTCAGCTGCAGAACACGCTAATTTACAAGTTAATGACACAATTTTGGCTGTAAACGGTGAAACAATAAGCAATTGGCAGCAATTAGTTAATCTTATTACGCAATCAGCTAACAAATCTTTACAATTTAGTGTAAAAAGACAAGATACTATAAAAGCCATTACAGTAACCCCTAAAGGGCGCATTGATAATAACGGTATTGAGCAAGGCTTTTTAGGCGTTGCTCCTGTTGTACAGCAATGGCCTGATGGTTATGTAGAGACTAGACATTACGGCCCGCTCGATAGTATCGTGCGAGGCACAAAAGAAACGTGGCGCTTAATTACACTCAGTTTTGACATGATTGGTAATTTAATTACAGGCCAGGTTTCGGTTAAGAATTTAAGTGGCCCCGTGGGCATTGCAGTAGGCGCTGGAACTAGCGTAAGCTATGGGTTAGTGGCCTTTTTAAGCTTTTTAGCCTTAATAAGCGTTAACTTGGGTGTATTTAATTTATTACCCTTACCAGTGCTTGATGGTGGACACTTAATGTATTACATAATTGAACTTTTTCGTAAAAAGCCGGTCTCTGAAAAGACACAAGAGTTTGGTTTTAAAGTGGGCGCCTTGTTGCTCATTTTTCTAACATGTTTCGCTTTGTTCAATGATGTATCGCGTTTGTAGTTTTACAGCGTGGCAAATTACTAATTAGAACACGATTGTAAAGCACCACTTTAGTAGGGTGTTATGCGGTAATACAGTTGTAAAGGATAAAGATAATAAAATGGCTATAAAAAAACATTTGGCAGTAACAAGTTTATTGGGTGCAAGTTTTGCAGCCCTAGGCCAAAACTCCTTTATTGTTGAAGACCTGAAAGTTGAAGGTTTACAGCGTGTAGCACTTGGTGCAGCGCTAACACATATTCCTATTAACGTAGGCGATAATGTTGATGACTATACGATTTCAAAAACAATAAAGTCACTTTATCGTTCTGGGCACTTTGATAACATAAAAGCCCTTCGTGATGGCAACAACGTTATTTTTAAAGTAACGGAACGTCCTACCATCAGCTTTATTGAGTTTGAAGGCAATAAAGACATTAAAGACGAGCAGCTTAATGAGTCTCTTGATCAGCAAGATATTCGCCAAGGTGAACCACTTGATAAAACCGTTATCGATAGTATCGAAAAGGGCTTAGTTGAGTTTTTCCACAGTATTGGTAAATACAACGCTAAAGTAGATATCAGTATTACTAAGTTGCCTCGTAACCGCGTTAAACTTAAATTAGAGTTTGATGAAGGTGATGCAGCTTCTATCCGACAAATTAACTTAGTGGGTAATGAACTTTTTTCTAATGAAGAGCTTCTTAAACTTGCTGAATCGCAGCAAGATTTACCTTGGTGGCAGTTTATGGGTAGCGATCGCTACCAAAAGCAAACCATTGAAGGCGATTTAGAAAAAATTCGTAGTTATTATTTAGACCGTGGTTACCTACGTTTTAATATCGATTCAACGCAAGTATCAGTGAGCCCTGAACGTGAATCAGTTTACGTTACAGCTAACTTAACCGAAGGCGTAAAATATACCGTTAAAGGCTTTGACTTTATTGGTGACTTGCTTGGCCGTGAAGACTTAATTAAAAGTGTTATCCCACTTAGAGCGGGTGAGCTTTACAATGGCTCAGTCGTTACTTCGTCAGAAGAATTTATTAAAAGCTACTTAGCACGTTTTGGTTACGCTAATGCTGAAGTGCGTACAATTCCAGAAATTGACGACGAAAAGCAAGAAGTACAACTAACACTATCGGTTAATCCAGGTAAGCGTGTATACGTTCGTCGTATTATTGTTGGTGGTAACCAAAATACAGCTGATGAAGTACTTCGCCGTGAAATGACACAACTTGAAGGCGCCTGGTTATCTAATCAAAACCTTGAGCGTTCAAAACTACAAATTCAACGTTTGCCTTACATGGAAACTGTTGATTTTAACGTAGTGCCTGTACCAGGTGTGGATGACCAAGTAGATGTAGATTTTACTGTAAAAGAGCAATCAGCGGGTAGCTTTAATGCTGGTCTTGCTTATGGTTCTTACTTAGGTCTGCAGTTTAATATTGGTGTAACAGAATCTAACTTTTTAGGCACAGGTAACCAAATTGGTTTAAACCTTAATACGTCTACAGGTTCTGAAAGCTTAAGCTTATCGTACACAGACCCATACTTTACGCCAGATGGTGTATCGCAAGGCAGTAGCATCTTTTACAGAAACTACGATGCAAGTAAATTTAGCCTTGTTGAGTACAAATCAAAAAGTTATGGTTTAGGCACAAATATTGGTTTTCCAATTGATGCTGTAAATCGTGTTAACTTTGGCGCCCGTTGGATTAAAGAAGAGCTTTCGGATATTGCAGAGTACGAGCAAACGCGTGTACTTCGTGAAACATTCTTAGATCCAGACAACCCAGATGCAGGCTTTGACTTTACTAAGTATGAGCTGAGTGTTGGTTGGTCGCGTATTACAGTTAACCGTGGTTTATTCCCAACAGCGGGTTCGCGTCAAACTCTAAACTTAACAGCAACAACGCCTAACTCAGATCTTCAGTACTTTAAACTGAATTACGATTCGCGTTTTTACTGGCCTATATCAAATGACCACCGTTGGGTATTCTCAACGCGTGCAGCGCTTGGTTATGGTAATGGTTATGGTTCTACAAACGGGTATGAGCAAACACTGCCATTCCAAGAATACTTCCGTATAACGGAAATGGAACTTCGTGGCTTTGACCGTAATACAATATTACCACGTGCTGTATCGCGTATACCGCAGTCTATTCCGGGTACGCCAGGTGCAGACGGTACTACAACCGGTAGCATTGGTGGCGCATCAGAATTTGATATTCTAGTGCCACAAGGCCGTATTGGTGGTAATGCTAAAGCAGTGGCAGGTATGGAGCTAATTGTTCCTACGCCATTCTTAGATGAAGAAAATACCAGCTCTGTACGTACTAGCTTCTTTGTTGATGCTGCAAACGTATGGGATACTGAGTTTAACGTAGACCGCTATCAAAACTTAGGCGTTGATGAACGTGCTAAATTAGATGACTATTCAGACCCAATGCGCTTTAGGGTTTCAACCGGTCTTTCATTACAATGGATCTCTCCAATGGGTCCAATGCTGATCAGTTTTGCGTATCCATTGCAAAAAGAAGAAGATGACGATACGAAAACCATCAGCTTTAACATTAGTAACACTTTCTAAAGGAGTTTTTTGTGAAAAAATTATTTAAATCAACAGCTGTAGCAGTTTTAGCAACTTTAATGATGGGTACTTCTGTGAATGCATTTGCACACAAAGTAGGTATTGTTGATATGCAGGAAATCTACAAGCAAATTCCTCAAATGGCTAAAATTGAACAGTCTTTACAAACTGAGTTTGCTGAACGTCGTCAAGAGCTTGAAAAGTTACAAGGCGATATTCGTTTTGAAGCTGAAAAATTTAAACGTGAAAGTACAACTATGAGCCAAGCTCAAAAAGATGCACTACGTGATAAAATTCAAGGCATGCAAAAAAATCTTGCTGAACAAGGTCGTCCTTTAGAGCAAGAAATCAAAGCGCGCCAAAACCAAGAGCTTGCTAAAGTTCAAGGTGTGATAATCAAAACAATTGAAGAAATTGCTAAAGACGGCGACTTCGACGAAGTTAAAGTAAAAGACACAACAATTTACTTTAACCCTAAAGAAGTAACTGATCTTTCGTCTAAAGTTGTAGCTGCAGTTAGTAAGAAATAATCACTCTATGCAAAATTATACGCTTTCGCAAATTGCGGAACTTCTAGGCGCCGAACTTCAGGGTGATGGCGCTTTAGAAATAAAAAAAATAGCGACACTTGCAAATGCCCATTCTGGGCATATTGCATTTTTAGCGAACTCAAAATATCGCTCGCAACTTGAAACTACTCAAGCTAGCGCTGTAATAGTAAGCCAAGCCGATGCTCAGTACTTTAGTGGTAGCAAAATTATTGTTGCGAACCCGTATGTAAGTTACGCAAAATTAGCGCAATTTATGGATACAACACCACGCTCAGCCTCGACGGGTATTCATCCAAGTGCTACGGTTCATTCAACAGCGATTGTTAGTGACAGCGCCGCTATAGGGGCTAATGCAGTCATTGAAGCTGATGCGGTGATAGGTGACAATGCGCAAATTGGTCCGAACAGTTTTATCGGAGAACGTGTTAAAATAGGCTCTGGCACTAAGCTTTGGTCTAGTGTGACTATTTATCACGATGTTGAAATTGGTTCAGATTGTTTGTTTCAAGCAAATAGTGTTGTAGGTAGTGATGGGTTTGGCTATGCGAACGAACGCGGGCAATGGGTAAAAATACCTCAGCTTGGTTCAGTGATCATAGGTAACAAAGTTGAAATTGGTGCAAGCACGACAATTGATCGTGGCGCACTGGACAATACCATTATCCATAGCAATGTTATTATCGATAATCAGTGTCAAATAGCGCACAACGTTGAAGTTAATTCAGGCACCGCAATCGCGGGCTGCACCGTACTTGCAGGAAGCGTTACCATTGGCAAAAACTGTCAAATTGGTGGCATGGTTGCAATTAATGGTCACATGTCTGTATGTGATGGTGTTATAATTACCGGCATGAGTATGGTGACAAAATCAATCACCGAACCAGGTATTTACTCATCTGGTATGCCCCATACAACAAACAAAGAATGGCGTAAATCAATAGCTCACTTGCGTAACCTTTCAGACATGAAATCTCGTCTTAAAGCGCTGGAAGCATTGGCTAAGTCATAACGTTGAACACTAATAAGGATGCTATTTTGGCAAACGAATTAAATAGCCTTGATATTCAAGAAATTTTAAGTTTATTACCGCACCGTTACCCGATGCTATTAATTGATCGTGTTATTGATTTTACACCTGGCAAATCTTTACATGCTATTAAAAATGTTTCTATAAACGAACCTATATTTACTGGCCATTTCCCAAATCAGCCAATTTTTCCTGGTGTGCTAATATTAGAATCAATGGCGCAAGCCACGGGTTTATTAGGTTTTAAAACAGTAGAAAATCGTAGTGAAAACGAATTATATTTATTTGCTGCTGTTGATAACGCACGTTTTAAACAGCCAGTGATCCCAGGTGATACAATGCACCTTCATGTTGAGTTTTTAAAAGAACGTCGCAACATTTGGAAGTTTGCAGCAGAAGCTAGAGTCGACGGCAAAGTAGTGTGTAGTGCCGAAATTATGTGTGCGAGAAGAGAGTTTTAATAGTGATCCATTCTACAGCAATAATCGAACCTGGCGCTAAACTAGGTAACAATGTCTCAGTTGGTCCGTATAGTTATATTGGCAATGATGTTGTTATCGGTGATAACTGTATTATTGAGTCTCATGTTGTTGTTAAAGGGCCATCAACTATTGGCTCTGGCAATCATATTTTTCAGTTTGCGTCTGTGGGCGAAGCCTGCCAAGACAAAAAATACAACAACGAGCCAACCACTTTAATCATGGGTGATAACAATGTTATCCGTGAATGTGCCACTATTCACCGTGGTACAATTCAAGACCAAGGCGTTACTAAAATTGGTAGTAATAACTTATTTATGGCTTATACACACGTTGCGCATGACGCGGTAATTGGCGATAACGTAATTTTTGCTAACAATGCAAGTGTGGCCGGCCATGTACATGTAGGCGACTGGGTTATCTTAGGTGGTAATTCGGGAGTTCATCAGTTTTGTAAAATTGGTGCACATGCCTTTATTGGTATGTATTCAGGTGTTAACAAAGATGTACCACCTTTTGTTACTACCATTGGTATGCCAGCAGGCCCTGCCGCTATCAATAAAGAAGGCATGAAACGTCGTGGTTTCGAAAGTGATGAAATTATGGCTGTACGACGTGCATACAAAGCGTTTTACCGTAAAAGCTTAGGTGCAGACGAAGCGATTGAATCGCTTAGTGAAGATGCTGAAAAGTACCCTGCTGTGAAATTGATGGTCGACTTTGTTAAAAGCTCAGAGCGCGGCATTGTAAGATAATTCGCGCGTTTTGCTCTAAGCATAAAAAAACCACCCTAGATGATAAATCGAAGGTGGTTTTTTATTGCCCACGGTTTAGACCTAATTCAGTTAATACTCAGCGAGCTCAAGTTAGTATGCATCTAATTTGTATAATAAAAGTCATCCTATGCGTTTACCTAAGTTAGTTGTCACTCTTTTTATTACTTCAGCGTTAGCCGCTTGTAGTAGCCAACCTATTGTTAAATCATCTACTGGAGAGGTTACTCAAGTTGGTAAAGCATCTTTTTATGCTGACAAATATCACGGGAGAACAACTGCCAACGGAGAGCGCTTTAGCCAACAAGCCGCCACAGCAGCCCATTTAGAGTTCGACTTTGGCACTAAGGTCGTTGTTACCAACCTCGCTAATAATAAATCAGTCACGGTAAGAATTAACGATAGAGGCCCGTATGTGCGAGGTCGTATTATTGATTTATCAAAGAGTATGTTTGAAAAGATAGCCGACCCTAAAGTCGGCGTTATTGATGTATCAGTAACGGTTTTAAAACCGGGTAGTTAGCGCAATATAGTCGGGATAAGTGCTACTGAGCTCTTTATGAGAGCCTTGTGCGACTACTTTACCGCCTTCTAACCATACAACATTATCCATTTGAGCAAGTAGAGCGGGATCGTGCGTAATTGTCAGCACGCTGGCGTTATTCATAACATGCATTATTGCTTGCATTACCCCTTGCTTAGATTGATTATCAAGACCTTCTGTTGGTTCATCAAGTACTAAAATAGCAGGGTTTTTAAGTAATGCTTGGGCAATGGCTATACGCCTAGATTGGCCTTGCGACACGTTACGCCCGCCAGTGCCTAAACGTGTTTTTAAACCTTCTTTTAGCTCATTAAACCATGGGCTCAATTGAGCTAATGCGAGCGCTTCAATCATTTGCTCTTTAGTTGCATTTGGCGCGGCATAACGTAAGTTTTCACTTAATGTGCCATCAAAAATATGGTGCTGCTGGGCGAGTATATTTATAGCATTTGCTCGTATATCATTATTTAACGAATGTAAGTCAACAACGCTATTTTGATTGTTTAGCGTTATGCTGCCTTGTTGCAAAGGCCATAAACCAGTAAGTAAATTTACAAGCGTCGTTTTACCGCTGCCGCTTCTACCTACAATCGCTACTTTTTGCTGAGGCATTAGTTCAAAGCTGATATTAGTTAGCGCTGTTTGTTCACCATATTGGTAGCTAATATTGTTAAGTACTAACGTGTGATTTTGCGCGCTAAAGTTTTCATCAATGTCTACATGTTTACTTTCAATTTGCGTACTAGCTGCTTTATCTTCAAGTGTAAACAATCGCTCTGCTGCTTTTAAAACATTTGGAAGCTCTATAAACGCGTTGGGTAGTAGTAATACGCTTTCAAAGCTTGCCAGTACAAATAAACTTAACATAGCAAGTTCTACATTTACCATACTGCTTGCGTAAACCAGCGGCACAATGGTTACTATGCTAGCAAGCATGGCTAATTGAACAACCAACAAGCTTAATCCATCTGAGTTTGCCAGTGCTTTGTGGCGAATAAATAATTGCTGATTGTACTGCTCGCTTAATTCGTCGCACTTATTAAGTTGCTGCGAACGGGCTTGATAAATACTAAGCTCTCTAAGGCCTGTAAGTGTATCTGAAAGCTCAGAGCGAAGTTGTGCACTAAATTGTGTTTCTTTATGGCTGTTTTTAGTGAGCTTTATGCTGAGTAGGGCAGGTATAACCACACCAATAAGTATAATGCCAGTAAAGCAAATAAGGGCGACGTTGCCATTATAGGCCGACATAAACAGCATGATGATTGGCACACTTAAAAGAGCGACCAGCATAGGAAGTAAAACGTTTAAATAAAATTTGTCGAGTGCGTCTACATCGTTTTGTAATCGGTTAACTAGATCAGCGCTGCGGCTCATTGCTAAATCAACATTGTTAAGCTTGCTTAACGTTGCAAATACATTGGTACGTATTTCACTTAGTAATAAAAACGTGGCGTTATGAGTAACTAGGCGTTCGCCATAGCGCGATGCTGTTCGCACAATAGCTAAAAAACGAATCGTGCCGGCAGGAGTAAAATAATTCATTTGTACGCCCGCAATACCAGCAGCGGCCATTGATGCTAAAAACCAGCCAGATATAGCCAACAGGCCCACATTAGCTAATACCGTAATCGTCGCTAAAAATGTACCCAATAGCATAGCTTTGTAATGAGGAGCACAAAGTTTTAATAAACGAATAAAATTACGCATGCACCACCCCTTGTTCAGCCGTTTTTAGTAAGTCAGCAAATGCACCATTTTGCGCTGCAAGTGTTTCAAAGTGACCTTGCTCAGCTATTTTTCCATCGTGCATCACAATGATATTGCTGGCATGTTTAACGGTATTTAATCTATGGGCAATAACTAATACTAAGTTGTTTTTAGCATATTCATTAATAGCATCTTGAATAAGCAGCTCTGTTTGACTATCAAGGTGCGCAGTGGGCTCATCAAGCACTAAGACTGGTGCTTGTTTTATAAATGCGCGAGCCAGTGCAATACGTTGTTTTTGACCGCCAGAAAGCCCTTCACCTTGCTCACCTATCTGGGTGTTAAAACCATCGGGTAGGGTATTAATAAATTCAAGCACACCAGCTTGTTTTGCCGCGTGTTCAAGCTCTTGCTGTGTGGCAGTGGGTTTGGCCAATTTAATGTTGGCAGCAATGGTGTCGTAAAATAGCGTCGCTTGTTGTGGTATCCATGCAATATTATTTTGCAAGTAAGTAATATCGGTTGTACTTAAACTCTGATCATTAATAGATAGGTTGTTAATCACCTCAGGGTGAAACCCTAATAGACAATCAAACAACGTACTTTTACCTGAGCCACTACTGCCCACAACTGCAATTAAGCCTTTATTTGGCAATGTTAAATTTATATTTTTAATCCCTTCGTTACTACCAGGGTATATAAAATTAAGGTCGGTAATACTTATTGAATTAATTGTATTTAAAGTTAAATTGTTTTCAGATGCGCTTGTAGTTACTGACGCATTTTCGTCACTTGGCAGTGGGGCATTTAAAATCGCAACCATATCGGCCGCCGCACTAATACCTTGTAAACGTGCATGGTAATGACTACCTAGTTGGCGCAGTGGTAAATAAAATTCAGGCGCTAAAAGTAGCACCACAAAGCCAGTGGCAAAATCAAGAGTGCCAAAAAATAGTCTAAAACCAATAATTACGGCAACGAGTGCCACGCTAATAGTGGCTAAAAACTCAAGTGCAAATGATGATAAAAACGCGATTTTTAAAACATCGAGTGTCGCGTGTCTAAAATCATCTGAAATTTTAGCTATTTGTTTAAGCTCGGTACATGTTGCATTAAATAGTTTTAGCTGAGTTAAACCTTGCACGCGGTCAAAAAAGTAATTGCCCAGTACAGCAAGTTGCTTCCAGCGTTTTTGGTTTAAAGCTTCGGCTTTAGAGCCTACTAAAATCATGAAAAAAGGAATAAGTGGGGCGGTTAATAAAAATATCAGCCCAGCTTTATAATCTGTCGGAAAAATAACTACCAATATTGCCAGCGGAATAAGCGCGCTGTAAGCAACACCTGGCAAGTATTTAGCATAATAGTCGTGAAGTGCTTCAACGCCATTATGCAGGGTATTTAATGTAGCGCCTTGGCCGTGTTGTTCTATATAACTAGGCCCAAGTAAGCTGAGCTTATGAAGAAGTGTTTGGCGCATAGCCGATTTTATTTTAAGCGCAGCAAATGCACTTAAGCGCTCACTTAACGCTAAAAACACCGCGCGCAATAAAATAATGCCTGCTAAGGGCCATAATAAATGAGTGACTTGGGCTAAATTATTACCTTCAAACATTACATTATGAATAGCTTGAGCCAGTAAATAAGCACCTGCAATCATCAGTAATGCGTTAAAAGTACCCAGTGCAATGCTTAACTTTAACCACACTGCAGCGGGTTTACTTTGACGCTTTAAAAAAGCGCGCAGTGATTGCTGCTGCGCGCGATCTGGTCGGGGGTTAGTCGTCATCTTTTGTGTTGTTAGCATCATTTAATAAATCGTGCATGGCTTGTTCATCATCAGCAATGCTGTTTTTATTTTGATGAAATTCGTACCACATTACATTTATTACACCTAAGGTACAGGCCAAAAGTACACCTAAAATCCAAGCGAAATACCACATTGTTTAGTCTCCTTAGTAGCTACCATGAGTGTTGTTTTCAATTTCTTCAACCGTTACTCTGCGCCACATTTTTACGTAACACCAAGTGGTATAAGCTAAAATAAGTGGAACAAAAATACACACTGCAACAAACATTACATTGAGCGTTTTATGGCTCGATACCGCATCCCAAATTGTTAAGCTAATATTTGGATTATTGCTTGATGGCATAATAAATGGGAACAGTGAAACACCTGCTGTCATAATCACGCCAATTAACATTAAGCTTGTTGAAATAAGTCCAAGTGCAGGTTTATTTAATTTTGAAAACACAAGTGCACTTAATGCCATTGCAAAGGCTAAAATAGGGAAGGTCATTGTCCACGGACGGGTGCTGTAATTACTTAACCAAGCACCTTGCGCTGTAGTGACTACTTTAGTTAATGGATCTGCATGGCTTTGTGTATCAGCCATAGATACAACTTGGTAACCCGTTAAGTTAGCCACCCAAAAACCAGCTGCAGCAAATAACACGATAAACACAATAAGAGAATAGCGACCATATTGACCCGAACGCTCTGCGACCACACTTGCTGTTCTAAGTTGTAACCACATACCCGCATGCGCAACTAACATGGTAATACTCACTAAACCTGCAAGTAATCCAAATGGGTTAAGCAAGCCAAAAAATGATCCTTGGTAGCTTACACGCATAAGGTTATCAATATTAAACGGTACGCCTAAAAATAAATTACCAAACGCAACACCAAATACTAATGCTGGAATCGCGCTGCCTGCAAGCAAGCCCCAATCCCAGTTATTGCGCCAGCGTTTTGAGTCTACTTTACTGCGGTAATCAAATCCAAGTGGTCTAAAAAACAAAGCAAAGAGTACTAGCATCATGGCAAAGTAAAAGCCCGAAAATGCAGCTGCATAAACCATAGGCCACGCCGCAAATAACGCGCCGCCTGCAGTTATAAACCATACTTGGTTACCATCCCAATGCGGGCCAATTGTGTTTATTACTGTGCGGCGCTCTGAATCTGTTTTACCAACGAGGCGGAGCAACATAGCAACGCCCATATCCATGCCATCGGTAATAGCAAAACCAATAAGCAGTACACCAATGATCAACCACCAAAGCATTTTTAATGTTTCATAATCAAAAATCATGATTGCTCTCCTTCAGTTTTATCAGCTTTGTTTGGTAATTCAAAATGATACTTACCAGTATGTAGCGAGCTTGGTCCTTGCTTAACAAAGCGGATCATCAACCAGCCTTCAACAATGGCTAAACCAGTATAGAAAATAATAAACCCAGTTAAGCTAATTAAAATATCGTTTACTGTTAGTGACGACGTGGCTAAAAAGGTCGGCAGTATTTCAGATATAGCCCAAGGTTGGCGACCATACTCGGCAACAATCCAGCCAAATTCAATCGCTATCCAAGGTAGTGGAATACTCAATACGGCAGCCCATAACAACCAGCGTTTTTGCTCAATAACACGGTGTGCGTTGTAGTAAAATGCCAATATAAATACACCTAGCATGGCCACACCACAGGCAACCATAATCCTAAATGACCAAAACATAGGGCCTACTTTAGGAAAAGAGTCTTTAACTGCTTTTTGAATTTGTTCTTCAGTAGCATCTACAACATCTGGTGTGTAGCGCTTAAGTAGCAAGCCATAACCTAAATCATCTTTTAGAGTATTAAATTTGGCAATATTATCTGGCGTATCTTCACCGTTTCTGAGTTTTGTAAGGTATTCATAAGCAATCATACCGTTGCGAATACGTACTTCATGTTGTTTTTCTAGGTCGTTAATACCCGTTACTTGCTCATCTAGTGAGCGCGTAGCAATTAACCCAAGTGCGTAAGGTATTTTAACCGCCGCATGTGTTACTTGCTCTTCTGAATCAGGAAAACCAAATGCGGTAAACGCAGCCGGAGCTTCTTCTGTGTGCCATTCGGCTTCAATTGTGGCAAGTTTTACTTTTTGGACTTCGCCTACTTCGTAGCCTGATTCGTCACCGAGTAAAATTACACATAAAATTGACGCTAAACCAAAGCCTGATGCGACTGAAAAAGAGCGTTTAGCAAATGCTAAATCACGACCCTTCAATATGTACCAGCTACTAATACCAAGCACAAACATAGACGCTGCTACATAACCTGCCGATACGGTATGAATAAACTTAACTTGGGCTACAGGGTTAAACACAAGCTCTGCAAAACTGGTCATTTCCATGCGCATGGTTTGATAGTTAAATTCAGCGCCTACTGGGTTTTGCATCCAACCGTTGGCAATTAAAATCCACAGCGCCGACATGTTAGTACCAATGGCCATTAAAAAGGTCGCGCCTAAATGTTGGCGTTTAGAAAGCCTGTCCCAGCCTAAAAAGAACATACCTACAAAGGTCGATTCTAAAAAGAATGCCATTAAACCTTCAATTGCCAGGGGGGCCCCAAAAACATCACCTACGTAATGGGAGTAATAAGACCAGTTAGTACCAAACTCAAATTCCATGGTAAGGCCTGTTGCCACACCAATTGCAAAGTTAATACCAAACAATTTTCCCCAAAACTTAGTCATATCACGATAAATTTCGCGACCGGTCATAACATAAACCGATTCCATAATAACTAAAATCCAGGTCATACCTATCGTTAACGGTACGAATAAGAAATGAAAGAGAGCGGTAACAGCAAACTGTAATCGCGATAGATCCACAAAGGTTTCATCTATCATTATTGGCTCCTTGAGAGTGACGGATTAACAGGGCAACATTTAATTGGCAAAGTTAAGGTTTAATGAACTTTCAGTAATTACTGAAAGTTTGTAATAGTATTTACTTTTGTGCAATTTTTGTCAACATACATATTAGTAAAACTTAATATATATTTCCTATGCTACATCAGTATTAAAAACAAACAACATAAAGCCTTAACTTAGGTGATAAAAAACCAGTTATTTAAAGCGTTTAACCAAACAGTAAAACACGGTAAACTAACAAGCATGAACGCCTGGTTTACTTGTGAAATAAAATCAAATGAATAAAGATAAAAAACAACTACGTATTGGTATTGTGGCAGGTGAACTGTCGGGCGATATTTTAGGTGAAGGCTTAATTAAAGCCCTTAAAAAACACTTTCCGGACGCTATTTTTGAAGGAATAGCAGGACCTAAAATGCAAGCGCAGGGCTGTAAAACACTTTACGACATGGATGAGCTTTCGGTAATGGGGCTTGTTGAGGTGCTAGGGCGTTTACCACGTTTGCTTAAAATACGTAAACAACTCGTGCAGCATTTTGTAGATAACCCACCTGATGTATTTATAGGTATTGATGCACCGGATTTTAACTTACGTGTAGAAAAGCCACTTAAAGATGCGGGTATTAAAACCGTGCAGTATGTAAGTCCGTCTGTTTGGGCGTGGCGCGAAAAGCGCATTCATACAATAAGTGCAGCCACTAACTTAGTGTTAGCATTATTACCATTTGAAAAAGAATTTTACGATAAGCACCAAGTGCCATGTACATTTGTGGGCCATACCTTGGCTGACGACATAGCACTTGAGCACGACGATACTAAAGCACGAGAAGAACTCGGCTTAAGCCTTGATGACAAAGTACTGGCGCTGCTACCTGGTAGTCGAGGCTCTGAAGTTGGTTTGCTAAGCGAGACTTACATTAAAACAGCCGCGCAGTTGCAAGCTAAAAACCCCAATCTTAAAATTGTGGTGCCGTTGGTTAACGAAAAACGCAAAGCGCAGTTTAGTGATATATTAAACGCTACCGCACCAAACCTTAATGTTAACCTGCTTGATGGGCAATCAAAATTAGCGATGCAAGCTGCTGATGCTATTTTATTAGCCTCGGGCACAGCAACACTTGAAGGTATGCTTTATAAAAAACCAATGGTTGTGGGCTATAAAATAAAGCCTTTGAGCTATTGGATTTTTAAAACTTTATTTACGTTTAATATTAAGTACTTTTCGCTGCCTAATTTATTAGCCGACGAAGAGCTTGTGCCTGAGTTTTTACAAACCGAGTGTAATGTGACTAACTTAACAAACGCACTTACCCCTATGCTCAACACAGATAACAAAGAGCTAAAAGCACGCTTTTTAGCTATTCACGAAAAAATTAGATTAAATGCCAGTGAACAAGCAGCCAATGCTGTGGCGGAGTTAATAAATGCAAATTGATAGACCCAATGTATCCTTAATTGCTGGTGTAGATGAAGTAGGGCGCGGCCCGCTTGTTGGTGATGTAGTCACTGCCGCCGTCATTTTAGATCCCACTAAACCAATTGCAGGTTTAGCAGATTCTAAAAAATTAACGGATAAAAAACGCCAAGCACTTGCAGTTGAAATAAAAGAAAAAGCATTGTGCTACGCGTATGGACGCTGCAGTCCAACAGAAATTGACGAGTTAAATATTCTACACGCAACGATGCTTGCCATGACTCGCGCAGTAGAGGCATTAAGCACACAACCTGAATTTGTATTTATAGATGGTAATCGATTGCCAAAACTCACTATGCCAGCACAAGCTGTTGTTAAAGGTGATAGCTTAGTGGCCGAAATTTCAGCGGCGTCTATTTTAGCTAAAGTAGCACGCGATGACGAAATGCTTGAACTTGATAAACGCCACCCAGAATATGGTTTTGCAGGGCACAAAGGGTATCCCACTAAAGCGCACTTTGCAGCACTTGAACAATACGGTGCAATTGACGAGCATCGTAAAAGCTTTAAACCTGTGCAGCGGGTTTTGGCGCAAGTCAATGGTGAGGGCTAAGCATGGCTGCTCCTGATTTTGTTCATTTAAGAGTTCATTCAGACTTTTCGATGGTTGATGGCCTTGCTAAAACAAAGCCAATCGTCGCAAAAGCGCAAGAGCTGCAAATGCCAGCCATTGCAATTACCGATCAAATGAACTTTTGTGGTTTAGTGCGTTTTTATGGCGCCACGCATAATGCAGGTATTAAACCTATAGTGGGTGCTGACTTTTGGGTTCGTAGCCCAGAGTTTCCTGATGAGCCAAGCCGCTTAACCATATTAGCCAAAGACAACGACGGCTATAAAAATATTACCTTATTAATATCTAAAGCGTATCAGCGTGGGCATGTGTTTCATCGCCCAGTTATTGACCGCGAATGGTTAGTTGAGCTAAAAGCAGGCTTAATTATTCTCTCAGGCGCTAAAGACGGTGACTTAGGTAAAGCATTATTAAAAAATAATCCGACTGTAATTGAATCGGTTGTTAGTTTTTATAAGCAGCATTTTAGCGATAACTACTACCTAGAGCTTGTTCGCACCAATCGACCGCTTGAAGAAGATTACTTGCACATGGCGGTAGAGCTTGCTGCTAAAGAGCAACTACCGGTTGTAGCCACCAACGAAGTGGTGTTTTTAAAGCCAGAAAACTTTGAAGCGCACGAAATTCGTGTTGCTATTTTTGACGGTTACACGCTCGATGATAAGCGCCGCCCTAAACGGTTCTCTGAAGAACAATATCTAAAAACACCTGAGCAAATGGCTGAGTTGTTTAGCGATATTCCAGAAGCCCTACAAAATACCGTAGAAATCGCTAAGCGTTGTAATGTAACTGTGCAATTAGGTACTTACTTTTTACCTGATTACCCAACCGGCTCGCTTAAAATTGAAGACTTTTTAGTTAAAGTGTCACAAGACGGCCTTGAAGAACGACTACAGTTTTTATTCCCCGACGAAGAAGATAGAAAAGTAAAACGTGTTGAATACGATGAGCGTCTTGCAATTGAGCTCGGTGTAATCAACCAAATGGGATTCCCAGGTTACTTCTTAATCGTAATGGAGTTTATTCAGTGGAGTAAAGATAATAATATTCCTGTTGGACCTGGTCGTGGTTCAGGTGCAGGTTCGTTAGTTGCGTACGCACTTAAAATTACCGACCTTGATCCACTTGAGTTTGACTTACTCTTTGAGCGATTCTTAAACCCTGAACGTGTATCAATGCCCGATTTCGACGTCGATTTTTGTATGGATAGACGAGACGAAGTAATTGATCACGTGTCGGCTTTGTATGGTCGGGATGCGGTTTCGCAAATTATTACCTTTGGTACCATGGCTGCAAAAGCGGTAATACGCGATGTAGGGCGAGTGCTTGGCCATCCTTACGGGTTTGTTGATCGAATTTCAAAATTGATTCCGGGTGACCCCGGTATGACACTTGCCAAAGCGTTTGATGTAGAACCGCGCTTGCAAGAAGCCTACGATGGCGACAATGAGGTAAAAGACTTAATCGACATGTGTCGCATCCTTGAAGGGTGTACACGTAATGCCGGTAAACATGCGGGTGGCGTAGTAATATCGCCAACCACTATTACCGATTTCGCTGCACTTTATTGCGATGACGAAGGTAAGTTTCCTGTAACACAGTTTGATAAAAACGATGTAGAAACAGCCGGCTTAGTTAAGTTCGATTTCTTGGGTTTACGTACACTGACTATATTGCAGTGGGCGGTCGATATGACCAATGTGCGCATGAAGCGCCAAGGTAAAGACCCCGTTGATATAAACACCATTCCACTGGATGATAAAAAAAGTATTGAGTTGTTACTTCGCGCCGAAACGACCGCTGTATTCCAGCTAGAGTCGCGTGGTATGAAAGACTTAGTACGCCGCCTTAAGCCCGACTGCTTTGAAGATATGATTGCACTTGTGGCCTTGTTCCGACCAGGTCCGCTGCAATCAGGCATGGTAGATAACTTCATCGACCGTAAGCTTGGCCGAGAAGAAATCTCATACCCAGATGCGCAGTATCAGCACGAAAGCTTAAAACCAATACTTGATCCAACTTACGGCATTATTTTGTATCAAGAACAAGTAATGCAAATTGCGCAAGTACTAGCAGGTTACACGCTAGGTGGCGCCGACATGCTGCGTCGTGCAATGGGTAAGAAAAAACCCGAAGAAATGGCAAAGCAGCGTTCAACGTTTGAAGATGGTGCAAGAAATAACGGCATTGACGGCGAGCTTGCGATAAAAATCTTCGACTTGGTAGAAAAGTTCGCAGGTTACGGTTTTAACAAATCTCACTCAGCAGCTTACGCACTCGTATCGTATCAAACATTGTGGATGAAAACGCATCATCCTGCAGAGTTTATGGCTGCGGTAATGTCGGCCGATATGGATAACACCGACAAAATAGTTATTTTGGTGGATGAATGTGAAAACATGAAGCTCACCTTATTACCACCAGACGTAAATGCAGGTGAGTTTAAGTTTACAGTAAACCTTGAAGGTGAAATTGTTTACGGCATTGGCGCGATAAAAGGCGTGGGTGAAGCACCGGTTGATGCAATCCTAGAAGCGCGTGCAAAAGGCGGCCCATTTAAAGATTTATTTGATTTTTGTGCCCGTGTTGATTTAAAACGCTTAAATAAACGTGTTACCGAAAAATTAATTTACGCGGGTGCTTTGGATCAATTAGGACCAGAGAAAACCCAATCTGGGCGTGCTACATTACTAGCCAGTTTAAAAGATGCTATGAGAGCGGCCGATCAACACAACAAAGCTGAGCAATTAGGACAAAGTGACTTATTTGGTTTATTAGCTACTGAGCCTGATGAAGTTGAACAAGCTTTTATTAAAGCCACAGGGCTTACTGATAACGAGTGGTTAGATGGCGAAAAAGAGACGCTAGGCCTTTATTTAACTGGGCATCCAATAAATCAGTACCGCCGTGAGCTTAGGCATTACACTAGCGGAAAAATAGTTGATTTACAGCCAACTAATCGTGATGTGTTTGCAACGGCCGCTGGTTTAGTTATTGCTTCTAGGGTATTAATTAATAAAAAAGGAAATCGTTGGGCCTTAGTAACTTTAGATGACAAGAGTGCACGGATTGATGTACGCTTGTATTCAGACGAGTTTGAAAAGTACCAAGATATGCTCCAAGTTAACAATATCTTGGTAATATCTGGACAGGTCAGCTTTGATAACTTCTCCGGTGGTATTACAATGACCGCCAGAGAAATAAACACCATTGCTCAAGCGCGTGAAAAGCGTATTAAAGCGATTAAAATGACGCTGAACATGGTGCAAATCGAGGCAGGTTTCTTCGATAAATTACAAAAAGTACTCGAACCCTATAAAATGGGAACGTGTCCGATCAAGGTTTATTACCAACGTCCAGATGCGTTGGCGCAATTAACTCTTGGGATCGAATGGTGTGTTACGCCAAGTGACGACTTAATCCATAAGTTATCACTAATGGCTGCGCAAGATGTAGAACTAGAATTTAACTAATTAGGTAGTTTAGAGCATGAGCCTCAATTATCTTGATTTTGAGCTTCCAATTGCAGAATTAGAAGCAAAAATTGAAGAATTACAAAGTATCAGCCGCGCTGGCGAATTAGACCTTGAGTTAGAAGAGGAAGTCAGCAAATTAAAAGAAAAAAGTGCCAAACAAAAACAGGAGATTTTTTCTAATTTAGGCGCTTGGCAAGTATCACAGTTAGCACGTCATCCGTTGCGTCCTTACACTCGAGATTATATCGAGCGCATTTTCACGGAATTTGACGAGTTTGCTGGCGATCGTACTTTTGCTAACGATCCAGCTATTTTAGGTGGCATTGCGCGTTTAGATGGCGAACCGGTAATGGTTATTGGCCAACAAAAAGGTCGTGATACTGCTGAAAAAATTAAACGTAACTTTGGTATGCCAAAGCCAGAAGGTTATCGTAAAGCATTACGCTTAATGGAAATGGCTGAGCGTTTTAAAATGCCAATCATGACCTTTATTGACACACCAGGTGCATACCCAGGTGTTGGCGCTGAAGAACGTGGTCAATCTGAAGCAATCGCACGTAACTTAAAAGTAATGGCGTCACTTAAAGTGCCGACAATATGTACGGTTATTGGTGAAGGCGGTTCAGGTGGTGCATTAGCAATTGGTGTTGGCGACAGAGTTAACATGTTGCAGTACAGCACTTATTCTGTAATTTCGCCTGAAGGTTGTGCGTCTATTCTTTGGAAAAGCGCTGACAAAGCACCGCTTGCAGCAGAAGCAATGGGTGTAACTGCAGAGCGCGTTAAAGAGCTAGACTTAATCAACAACTTAGTTGATGAGCCACTAGGTGGTGCACATCGTAATTACGATGCTATGGCACGTAACTTAAAAGTACGCCTTAAGCGTGACCTAGCAGACTTACAAGCGCTTACGCTTGAAGAAATGCTTGATCAACGTTACAAACGTTTAATGTCGTTTGGTTATTGCTAAACACATTAATTGTTAAAAAAAAGCCGCTTATGCGGCTTTTTTGCTTTAAAATGTTCAGAGTTTTTATATAAAAGTGCGGCCATATGCATACAACAGCAATTTATCAGCAATTAAAAAAATCACTAAATAGCTATATTGAGCAAGGTAACACTGTTTTTACTGTGGCGCTTTCTGGTGGTGTTGATTCTGTGGTGTTGCTGCATTTAATGCGTGCTTTAAGAGCCGATAATCCTGCAATTGATGTATCGGCTATTTATGTTCACCATGGCTTGAGCCAGTATGCTGATGACTGGCAACGCTTTTGCAAGAATGTATGTATTGAGCTTGATGTGCCTTTTAAAGTCGCAAAAGTTGTAATTGAGCAGCAGTCGCGTACGAGCCTAGAAGCCCAAGCTCGCGATGCACGTTACAAAGCACTTGATGAGCTAAGCCCACAAGGCAGCATTGTTTTATTGGGCCAACATTTAAACGACCAAGTAGAAACGTTTTTACTGCGCTTAAAGCGTGGCTCGGGTTTAAAAGGGCTTGGCGCCATGCACCAAGCGCGTTTGCTGCAAAGTGGCCGTGTATGTTTTAGGCCATTGTTAAACGTAAAGCGAAGCGATATAGAAGCGTTTGCGGCGCGCTTTAGTATTAACCACATAACTGATGACTCAAATACAGATGAAAGTTTTGACCGTAACTTTTTACGCTCAAAAATAGTACCTGTGTTAGCCGAGCGTTTTACTGGGTTTGAACAATGTACAGCACGAAGTATTGAGCTACTACAACAACAGCAAACACTACTTGATGAGTACACTCAGCTTGATTTAAATAAGTGTATTAACGAGTACCAAGCACTGTGCATTAGCCAAATAAGCGAATACAGCTCAGCGCGTATTGCAAATATAGTACGTGCGTGGCTTACATTATTTACACAGGTCATGCCATCGCAAAAGCAGCTTGAGCAAATTATTAATCAAGCAATGTGCGCAAAAAACGACGCGCAAATGCGTATTGATTTGCTCTATGGGCAAATACGTCGTCATCAAGGTTATTTGTATTTTGTAACACCAAGTGAAGTATTAACAGATATTGAGCTGAATCATTCGCAGCTAAAACTTGCAGACGGGCGCTTATTAATTAAAAGCATTGGTTTTGGAGTAAGACCTCCACACTCAAATGAGCAAGTAATAGTGCGCTTTAATTGCAATAGCGCACGTATTAAACCACTTAAAAAGCCTGGTAGTAATACAGTTAAGCATTGGTTTAAGGATGCAAAAATAGCGCCGTGGCTACGCGCCAGTGTGCCACTTATTTTTTATAATGATGAATTAGTTCAAGTGGTTGGTTGTTTTATAAGCGCTAAGCATGTTGATGAAAATGGTATTTTTTGGGAGTGTAAATAAATGAGTAAACAGCCGCATGTTGGCTTATCGTTAGTAAAAAAAGCGCCAATGGGTATGCTAATAACAGCGCTTATTGCTGTTATCGCTAATGTTTTACTTGAGTTAAATATAGTTACGTTAGGTTATGCAGTCGCTGGTGGGATTGCATCTGCAGTACTTTTATTAGCTTATTGGTTAGGTAAAGGTGGATTGTTTTTTATTTTAGGCGTGAGTCTGCCACTGCTTTTAGTATTATTTACACCGCTTGCGACTATTACTGCATTACTTAATTTAATTAGCGGGTTCTTTTTTGGTTTTTGTGCTGCGTTGTTTATTTATAAATTGGTAAGTGCAAAGCCTAGCGGGGGAAGCTAGGCTTTTTTATTTAATGCAGTTAAGTAAAGGCTAATATGCTTTTGCGCAGTTTCTACCTGATGCCTTTGCTTTGTATAAACCTTTATCGGCTCGAGCAAATATCTCAGTTTCGCAATCTTGGCTGTTAGCTAAAGTAAAACCAATACTGGTTGTTACTTTATACTTAGACATTAATGGCGATTTTCTTACTAAGCACATTATACGCTCAGCAATCACTTTATTAGTTGTAAACTCAGGGTCTTCAATAAGTAAAGCAAACTCATCACCACCAAATCTAAATACCGAATCAGTGCCGCGTATACTGCTACACAGTACTTTTGAAAATTCTTTAAGTGTATCGTCACCAATTTTATGGCCGAAGTTGTCGTTAACTTGTTTAAAGTTATCTAAATCAAGCAACATTAAACTAAATGGGCGTTGATAACGGCGACAGTTTTCAAGCTTTTGAAGTAAAAAGTCATTAAATTGACTACGATTATTTAAACCGGTTAACGCATCCTTTGTGGCAAGCTTTAGTACGCGGCTATACATCATCGCATTACGAAGTGGATAAACCAGCGCACTATGTAATGTATGTAATTTTTTCTCAATTGCGTGACCAAGTGGGAATTTACTAAAATAAATTAGCTGCCCTAAGTGGTCTTTATTAATCGCTAAATCAAAAATATAGGGTGTACTATTTGTATCACTTTGTGATGTTTGAGCAGTACCTAAAGTTGATTGAAACTGCAATCCAGAAAAATTGAGCAATTGTTTTGCAAATTTAGCGTAAATAGCCAGAACATCCTCGATCACTAAGCTTGTTTGTAGCTCTGCGACGAGTTCATGCGTTTCAGTTATTTCATTTGTAGGTGAGTGTTCAGCCGAAAACGGCAAAAAATCACCGCGACCAGACACACGCTGCGTCAAAATATGGACGTTTTCCATTAAATTCTCCCCCGAGGGTGTTACTTTGCAATAACTAAGCTATTTTTGTGCCATATTTTAAAATTGCATGAAAAACATATGGTTGTTATATTTACTTACAAGCTACTAGTTTAATTTAAACGCGAGGCTGCATTTGCAAAGTATTAATGCTCAAATTTTTGGCTTATTAGTCGCGGCAGTTCTTTTTGTGTGGTTTTTTAAGCGCATTGGCTTGCCGCCTATTTTAGCGTACCTAGCAACGGGGGTTTTAGCCGGTAGTCATGGTATTGGCTGGCTTGCACAATCTCACGAAATAGAGTTTGTAGCTGAACTGGGTATTGTGTTTTTGTTATTTAGTTTAGGGCTAGAATTTTCTATTTCTCGGCTAATGGCAATGCGCAACCTAGTATTTGGTTTGGGCTCATTACAAGTAGGTATAACCAGTTTACTCTTCATTATTATTCTATATTGCTTAAACTTTTCATTACTCACCAGTTTTACCATCGGCACAATTATGGCGCTTTCTTCAACCGCTGTAGTAGTTAAGCTATTAAAAGAAACGGGTGAGCTTAATCAGCGCCGTGGGCAATTAGCCGTTGGTGTTCTACTTTTTCAAGATATTGCTGTTGTTCCTCTATTAATAATACTTCCTTTATTTGCATCAAGTGACTCTCAAAGTATTGGCTGGGCTTTAGCGTTTGCCCTAAGTAAAGGCGCATTTGTATGTGTGCTTCTTTGGGCAATTGGTAAATGGGTATTGCCCATTGTGTTTAAAGAAATAGCGCAAGTACGAACCGATGAGTTATTTGTACTTACCACCATATTAGTCGCGTTGTTTGCAGGTTTTTTAACGTATATGTTTGGCTTGTCTATGGCGCTAGGTGCTTTTTTAGCCGGAATGATGTTAGGTGAGAGCCATTACAGGCATCAGTTAGAGGCCGATATACGCCCATTTCGCGATATTTTAATGGGGCTATTTTTTGTTACTGTAGGTATGCAGCTGGATATTTTATTTGTACTGGGGCATATCGTAATAATTATTGGTGCCTTGCTGGGTTTACTGGTATTAAAAATTGCAGTGGTAGCCTTTAGCGCGCGGCTAATGCATGAGCGAAACCAAGATTCACTCGCCTGTGGTATTATGCTGTGGCAAATGGGGGAGTTTGGCTTTGTACTTATTGCACTTGCTGGCCAGCATCAATTATTAAATTCAGAGCAAGCTTCATTTTTAATTGCCCTTGGTGTGCTTTCAATGGCATTTACCCCATTTTTGATTGATAAAACGCCATTTATTTTAAAGCGTTTAGGCATACTCGATCGCCCAAGTTTGGCGCTCGAGAGTGAGCCACAAAGTAGTACGCTATATAGTGACCATGTTGTTATTTGTGGTTTTTCGCGAGTTGGGCAAACTATAGCGCGTTTTTTAAAGCCCGAAGCAATTGACTATGTTGCGATTGAAAGTAACCCAATTTTAGTACAAGAAGGCAAAGCGGCGGGTGAGCCTGTCATATTTGGCTATGTTAAACAAAAAGATATTTTAAAGTGCGCAGGAGTAGAGCGAGCTCGCTTGGTTATTATTACTTTTACAGAGTTTGATCATGCACAGGTTGTTATTGATGCCATAAAGCAAATAGCACCCTATGTTAAAATACTCATTCGTACCCGTGACGATAGCCAGCTAGATTATTTAAAAGAGCTAGGTGTAACCGAAGTAGTACCTGAGTCGTTAGAGGCAAGCTTAATGCTCGTGTCGCATGTGTTGTCTATGTCGGGCGTACCGATGACGCGTATTGTGCGAAGAGTAAGTAAAGAGCGTCGTAATCGTTATCCGTTAATGCAAAGCTTTTATGCAGGCTATTTTAAAGATAACGAAGATACATCAAGTGACCGGTTAGAGTACTTACATGTGGTTGCTCTGCCTGATAAAGCTTATGCAGTTAATAAAACAATCGAAAATCTAAATTTAGAAAAGCGTCGGGTACTGGTAAAAGCGCTGCGCAGAGAAGGGGCCGAAATAGACACGCCATCAGCACAAACAACCTTATTGGCTAATGACGTTTTAGTGTTACAAGGTAAACCAAGGCGTGTTGAGCGGGTAGAGCACTACCTGCTCGACGGAATAGAATAACGTTTCTGTTTGAGCTTAATCTAGTTCTAAAAACTTGCGTATCTCCGGTAATTTTTTCATACCGTCTTCATAACCAATTTGCATTAAATGCTGGGTGTAGCGTTTTTCAAACAATAGATAACTGGTTAAGCTCGATTGCGAATGTTTTTTAACACCTATGGTACGTAGCAATACTTTTATAGCCCAAGGCATATCATCGTAATACTGCGCTGCAATAGCATTAAAGTTTTGCGATGGGTTAATTACAAAGGTATCTATTTGTTTAAGTTCTTGATGTTTGTCACGCGCGGGTAATAGCCCTAATGTGCGGTTAACACGAGCCAAACGCTCTAAATCCGATTGCATAGTGTCGGTAAATACACTGTCTAGTAAATGCCCCGCAACAGCAGAGAGTCCAGGATAATGTGGCGAATAACCCGGCGGGTGTAATTCTTTAGGTTGATCGACCCCAATAATAAATATTTTTTCAGCGCCTAAATGAATCGACGGACTCAGCGGAGAAAGTTGATGTATAGAGCCATCACCAAAGTAATGGTTATAAATATTTACACTTGGAAACACCATAGGAATGGCACTTGATGCCATTAAGTGCTCAACATTAATACGAGTTGCGCGGCCTTCGCGTTTAGCACGTTGCCACGATGTTTGCGTATTAGATTGAAAAAATGCAACCGAGTCACCCGTTGTATAACTTGAGGCTGTAATAGACAGCGCATCTAAATAATTACGGTGTAAATTGCGCTCAATGCGGTGTAAATCTAAAATCTCGTTTAATAAACTACGCAGAGGGCGGTTATTTAGTAAGCTCGCTGGTGGGTGGTTAATATGCTCTGACTGAAAGCTCGTTAAGATATTGCGAGCAATATGACCAAACACGCTTAAAAAGTCACTTTTATAGACCATAGAGGTTGAAAAGTTTTTCCAAACTGATTCGAGCTTTCGTACAGCCAAATGCGCACAAGAAGCGTAACATGCCAATGCAGCTGAGTTAATAGCGCCAGCGGAGGTGCCATTTATTACTCTAAATGGCAATGGAGCGGTACGAGGCATACTATGAGCTAGCGCTTTTAACACACCCACTTGATAAGCAGCTCGTGCGCCACCACCTGTAAGTAATAAGGCAGTTTTAGGTTTTTGTGGATCAACTTGCTTGATTTTCATATTGGTGGTTAAACTGTTCTACGTCTTTACTTTATTTATTAACTGTAAGTCTTTAAGCTAGAAGAATCAAAGGATAACTGCCCTAATACTTATTACATTATTTAATCACCCAATTTAGTAGGTAACTTACTTTGCTATAATTGTCGTATTATAAAATGTCATAGTATTTGTGTAAGAATGAATTTAATCCACTTAGCGTACTCTAAGTGATATCGCATTTTAATTTTTATGGAGTTCGTATGTCAGATAAACCAGAAGCATCAGATGTTCAAAAACGTCCACCTAATAACAATATTCTTTTCGCCGTTATTATTTTAATAGTCGTAGCATGTGCGGCCGCCTTCGTATTGCTCACACCAAGTGACGAGCAAGAAACACGCACTGAGGTAGAGCCCGTAGTTAAAGAGCAACCTATGATGGAGCTTAAACCCGAGAACGACCCAGTGGTAGACGCGCCATCTGTAATGCCAGAAAAACCAGCCGAGCTTGAAGTACCAGCACAAAGCCCGAGTGAGCCGGAGCCTGAAGTAGAGCCACTACCAACACTTAACGAAAGTGATGCAGTTGTAGTTGCTAAAATGGATGAGTACCTAAGCGACTCAGTAATGAGCCTAATGGTAACCGATGATGTAATTCGCCGTGGTGTTGTATTTGTAGATAACCTAGCTAAAGGTAAGGTAGCTAAAAAGCACACGCCTGTTGTACAGCCAGAAGAGAAATTTAGCGTTAATGAAGGGGATATCCTCACAATTAACCCTAACAGCTACGAGCGTTATACCCCGTATGTGAAAATATTTACCAGTATGAGTGCAGCGCAAGCCGTTCGTATGTACGAAGAGTACAAGCCACTTATTAATAATGCATACAGTGAAATTGGTTATGGCGATGATGAGTTTAATCAAACGCTAACCGATGCAATCGATTTATTACTTGATACGCCAGAGCCTGAAGGTGACTTGCCGTTACTTCGCGATTCAGTGACGTATCAGTATGCGTTTTCGGAGTGGGAGCAATTACCTGCTGCGCAAAAACAGCTTTTACGTATGGGTCCAGAAAACATGAAAAAAGTAAAAGCAGCACTTCGTAATATAAAAGCGCAGTTAGAGAACAATTAATACGCACTAAAACAGCTAAATACGTCGCGATTGTATATGAAGTATGCAATCGCACTTTCTTTTTAGATTATCCCTTGAATAACAGAGCAAAAGTAGAGATAATCCTTCCCGCGCCAACCAAGGCCCTCAATGGTAGTCTTATTGGTCCTCTCGCAACACTAGCAGGCGAACCTGGTCAGGCCCGGAAGGGAGCAGCCACAGTTTGTGACGTGTGTGCCGAGATGTGGCTGGTAAGACTGCCACCCAAATTCCTCATTTGGGTGTTGTTTGAAGTATAAGTTGACATATTTGTACTAAAAGATGGCATAAACCAGAAGCATAAGATGACATAGTTTAGTATTAACCAAATTGTTAAATGGCTCACTCACATTTTCACTTCGGCTTTTTGCCTTTTCCAATAACTTGATAAAGGCTACCACTGACAGTTTTGATTAGCTGGTTCTGAGGTGATATTTCCACTATTCTTGATGTGCTAATATAATCGTTTGTTGCGAATCGGTACGTCATGTCATCGACATAGATATCCCATAAAATTTATCCAATCATTTTCTTCACCATCAAAAATTGAAACTTAAGGGTGTTTAAGTCTTAATGAGAAATATCTATTTCTACTAAATTAATCGGAATTTTTTAGCATTAAAAAACTGGCTTTGGTATCAGGAGCTTTTAATTTAAGAAAACCAGTCACTTTATGCCATTTTATGATTCAACTCTATGCCAACTTATACTTCAAGCAACATTGGGTGTATATCGCTAACTCCTTAATATTTATATTTTTTCACTAAATTAATCCATAATACCTAATAGTTTCCAGCTCCTTTTCTCGCTAGACAACTTTTAACTTGTACGCAATAATGTAGCAATTATATTAATTTAACACTGCGTGTTAACAAAGTACTCTAGGGTTGAAGTAATGCCTCAAAGAAGTAAGTGGACACTCGCTGTTTTATTAGGGTTGCTAGGGGGTTTAGTTAACCTC
This sequence comes from Pseudoalteromonas sp. SG45-3, assembly GCF_014164075.1. Lineage (NCBI taxonomy): Bacteria > Pseudomonadati > Pseudomonadota > Gammaproteobacteria > Alteromonadales > Pseudoalteromonadaceae > Pseudoalteromonas > Pseudoalteromonas sp. SG45-3. Next base: position 42,565 of record NZ_JACJEN010000015.1, read on the forward strand.
TCGCCGTTATATTTTTTCGACAGTTCTGAGTTTTTATTTGGGCAAGTATTTGTATTATGTAGCTTAGTGTTTATTGGGCTGCGTTATGCGTGCTTAAGCCTTGCGATCGTATCTGGCTTTTTACTTTATAGGTGGGGGCATTGCTGGCCGAGTATTGTTTATTTACTCGAGCTTTTTTGGCTTTACACTTTTTGTTTACGCCGCTCTAAACCCATACTCCCTCTTGGTACTGTTTTTTGGCTGTTAGTTGGTTTACCTATAATTTGGGGAATAGGGCAGTTTCTTATTGGTCTGCCATGGTTAACGCTAGTTGTTGCAATATCAAAGTACCTCATAAATGCGTTAATTAGCTTAGCTTTAGTTGATTTATTTAGTGTATTTGTACCCCATGCCAGCCGTGCCTATCAGGGCAGGCCTCTTGCTCGCATTCTTAGCTATGTTGTAAGTGTTATTATTATATTAGTTATACTGCTTACCAGTGTAATTTTAGTGAACGATCACCACTCTCGGTTAGAGTATGAGGTAGACGCCCAGCTTGAAGAAAAAGCCAAATATATAAGCACTCAATTAAGTGATTATTTAACGTTTCATAAAAATGCCATTGTAATGAGTAGCGACGCCATAAGCGCGGGCACAGATAGTGAGCAGCAGTTAAAAAGGCTAATGAATCTATTTCCAGGGTTTGCTACAAGCTTGTATGCCAACCCTAGCGGCTTTGTTGAAATAACGTCGCCTAATAACCTTATTGCTGGGTTAACTAAGGCGCAGCGTAATGTTACTGATCGCGAGTACTTTAATCAGGCTAAGCAATATCCTCTTGGTTATAGCAGTGGTGTGTTTCAAGGGCGAGGGCTTGGCAATGAAGCCATTGTTGCGCTGTCTGCACCTATTTATCGTGATGGTGAGTTTTACGGCGTAGTAGAGGGGTCGTTAAAGCTTGGACGATTAGAGCAGTTTATTCCTAATTTATTTGAAAACACTGGCGAATTAGTTGTACTGGATGATAAACAAAAAGTGGTTTTTAGCTCGCTTGAGCAGTTTGAAATATTAACCGACTTTAACGAAGATGGTTTTAATGCACGTAATATGGGCGATAAAAATTTATTTCGTTCCAATAATAACGAGGTTTACCATAGCTCTAAATATGTCAATCCGCAGAGCAAATGGCAAGTGATCACTTTTTATAATCGTAAACATTTGAGTATGGCTGTAGCCAAAGCCTGGCTGCCAAGTATCTTGCTAGGCGCTATGCTAATTATTATGGTGGTGCTGTTTGTACGCCAACTTGCAAACTTATTAGTGCAGCCAATTAGTGGTTTAACTAATTTAATGCAAAGCTTTAATAAATCAAAAAAACATACTTTTAATACAGATTCAAGTTGGCAAGAAGTATTGCAACTACAACAGCAGTTTGAAATGCTAGCCACTGCGCTGCAGCATTCAATAGAAAACCTGCAAGCGTCAAATATAAAAAACCAAGACCTAAACAAACAACTCAGTGAGTTTAACCAGCAGCTAGAAAAACAAGTTGCTGAGCAAACCAATAAGCTTAAGCAAGCAGTAGAGCGTGCTAATTTAGCTAATGTGGCTAAATCGCAGTTTTTAGCAAATATGAGTCATGAACTACGCACCCCAATGAACGGTATTTTGGGCATGGGTGAGGTATTGCTGCGTGATAGTTCGTTAACCGACGAGCAAAGAGATCTTTTAGATACGCAACAAAAAAGTGCTCAAAACTTATTGAAAATCTTAAACGATATTTTAGATTTTTCTAAAATTGAGGCTAATGCAATGCAAATTAGCCCGCGTCCTACAAATTTAGCGCCTTTTATCGAAAATATTAAATCGTTGTTTTCACCCATTGTAAGCTCTGACGATGTGCAGTTTATAGTTCAGTGCAGTAACACCTTGCCAGATTGTATTAACGTAGATGATTTACGCTTAAACCAAGTTATTATTAATTTATTATCTAACGCGTATAAGTTTACTGAGCGCGGGTTTGTACGTTTATCGTTTGATTACAGTGGCCAGCAGTTATTTGTAAGTGTGTCTGATAGCGGCATAGGCATAGCAAAAGATCAGCAATCGTTATTGTTTAGCGAGTTTACACAAGCTGATGTAGGTGTTGCACGTAAATACGGTGGTACCGGGCTTGGTTTGGCCATTAGCCAAGGGTTAATTAAAAAAATGCAGGGTGAAATATCTTTAAATAGTGAACCCGGTAAAGGCAGCATGCTTAAGTTTTACATTAATGCGCCTAAAGCTGAGTTTATAAAGCACACAGCCGCAGTACAGTCGCAATCAGTACCTAACCTTGGTAGCAAAAAATTACTATTGGTAGAAGACAACCCCATAAACCGCCAAGTAATTGCAAAAATGTTAGAGCCAACTCATGTACAACTTACAATGGCTAACGATGGAATTGAAGCGTTAAAAGTGCTTAAGGGTAATACCTTTGACTTAATTTTAATGGATTGCCAAATGCCAAATATGGATGGTTACGAATGTACCCAAACCATACGTGCTAACGAAGTAAACACTAAGGCACATGTGCCCATTATTGCAATTACCGCTAATGCCTACGAAGATGATAAACAGCGCTGTTTAAGTGTAGGTATGGATGACTTTGTATCTAAACCTGTAAGCACACAAGGTTTGTACGAAGTAATCGCTAGGGTGATAAACGCGCATTAGCTTAGCGTTTATCACCACAACAAATTTTAGATAAAATCGAGCGTAAGTAATAAGCGTTGCTCGTTTTCAGCCACCGGGGGTGAGCGATGTACAAGCCCTGCACCTTCGTTTTCATCCCAGTACTCGCCTTTAAGCAGGGCAACATCACCTTGCTTGAGTTGATTAATATTATTTAGGCTTTTAAATAAACCAGACTCTTCATCGGGTTTACCTAAATTACCAGTACCTAGCTTTGAGCGGTTTACATCGCTGTGATTTAACCACTGCGTAGCAACACCTTGATAGGTAGTAACTAGCCGGCACGGAATTTTGTCTACATGAAAACGCGGGCACATAGGTTTATCTAATATTTTTAGCCTTAAACCGGCGCGTTTTAAATCAAACAGGCAGCAAAACATTTCAACCAACAGTGCGATATCTTCACACAGAGCTTTAACTTCATCGCGGTTATTATCTTCTGGCTTAAGCGCTTTTATTAATTGATCAAACGCATCATCGGGCGATACCACAAGTTCTAGTGGCTTTAAAGCATTTGCGCTAATAAGAGTATTAACTGCATTTGTTAATGTTTGCTCAAGGTCTCTTTGCCAAATAACAATGTTAGTGTCTTGGTTATAAATTTGTGGCAATACATCGGCGTCACACTCTTTAGCTGCTTTTCGGTACAGCGGTTCCGCAGGCTTTATTTGCGCAGTTATTGGGGCTAGGGCATTCATTACTCTTCCTCCCAAATAGGAAACGGGTCGTTATAGGTTCTCCAAAAGTCCTTACCCTTAAGTACCGCATCTTCTGGTAGTAGGCAGTCATCAAGCGCTTTAATCATCGCTTGTTTATTTAATGATTGACCAATAAACACAAGCTCTTGGCGCATGTCACCAAAGGGTTCTACCCATTTATTATTTATGTCAGCAAGCAGTTCAGGCTCTGTAGGCCAGTCTTTTTGGGGGATGGCTTTAAAAAACATACCAGCAAATCCGTAATGAGCTATACCGCCTGCTTGGCTCCACTGCGCGCAAAATAAAGGGCGTGTTGCTAACCAAAAATAACCTTTTGAGCGAATAAGTTTGCCAAATTGTTCGGTGCTATGAAGAAAGTTATAAAACTTTTCTGGGTCAAATGGGCGGCGCGCAGTGTAATTAAAGCTGCTAATTCCATACTCTTCAGTCTCGGGAATATGTTCACCACGCATTTCTTTAAGCCACCCCGGTGCTTGTTGGGCACGTTCAAAATTAAATAAACCCGTGTTTAGCACTTCGTTAATATTAATATGGCCGTTTGAAATAGGAATAATGTTAGCTTGAGTATTAAGCGTATTTAAAATGGCAGTGAGTTTATTTAATTCATCGTTTGTAATTAAATCAGTTTTACTAATTAAGATTACATCGGCAAATTCAACTTGGTCAACAAGTAGGTCGGCTACGCTTCGCTCGTCGTCTTCTCCTAACGATTCGCCAGTATCTTGTAAATCATTTGCTTGTTCGTAGTCGTTTAAAAAGTTAACGGCATCAACCACCGTTACCATAGTATCAAGGGTGGCAATATCACCCAGTGATACGCCATTTTCATCGGCAAATGTGAAGGTTTCGGCTACAGGTAATGGCTCAGAAATACCGGTTGATTCAATAACGAGGTAATCAAAACGCCCATCTTTGGCAAGTTTGCCCACTTCAACAAGTAAGTCTTCTCGTAGGGTGCAGCAAATACAACCGTTGCTCATTTCAACGAGCTTTTCGTTACTGTGATTGAGCGATACATCGTTTTTAATAGTGGCTGCATCGATATTTATATCGCTCATATCGTTAACTATAACAGCCACTTTTTTACCTTGCCTGTTATTAAGAATATGGCTAAGTACAGTGGTTTTACCAGCCCCCAAAAAACCTGATAACACTGTGACGGGCAGTTTATTTATCATTTAATAATCTTACTAAATCACAATTAAAGGTATGTTATATTATATCAATTCCGTATTCCAGTAATGCTAATTAATTTTTTTAATGCTGAGCTGCAAATTTAGTGTGTTACTCAAAAACTCTTCATTCGAAAAATAAGGATGAATATGAAATTATTTACATTGCACACGTTAATGATAGTCGTTATCATTCGCAACGTTTTATAAACCTCTTCTCTGGATCAATATGTTTAACCAAAAATATCTGGCGCTCAGTATTGCTGCGTCTTTTTCTGCTTTTTCTAATGTGGCATTTGCCGAGCAAAATAACGATATTGAAAAAATAGAAGTAACTGGCCGTGCCCAGCAATTTTACCTAGAAACCGAAAGTAAAATTGGTACCAAAACTAATTTAGATCTTATTAAGCTTCCGCAATCGGCTCAGGTGTTAACCGAGCAACTTATTATTGACCAAGCCGCGCGCGACATTACCGATTTATACCGCTCTATTGCGGGTGTCAGTGAATACAGCTACTCAGGCGTAACTTTTCGTGGTTTTAGAGATGACGCCAATGTATTTTACGATGGCGTACGTGGCGACCCATATTCGGGCTTTGGTGTACCGCAGTTATTTAATGTTGAACGTGTTGAAGTATTAAAAGGGCCTGCCTCTGCTTTGTATGGCGGGGGCGAACCTGGTGGGATGATTAATTACGTAACCAAAAAGCCAAGCTACACACAAAAACGCGAACTAAAGCTTACTTTAGGTAACTACAACACCCGTGGTGCATCACTCGATATGACAGGTGGTTTAAGTGATACAATGGCTTATAGATTGGGTGGTTACTATGAAGAGCAAGACAGCTTTCGTAACAATGCAGACTCAAAAAACACCGAGCTGACAGGTGGATTGTTATTTGATTTAACAGATTCAACAACCCTAACCACAAGTGTTGACTACATTAAACAAGACCTAGGCGGAAACCGCTTACGTGGCGTACCGGTAGATGACAACGGCAACTTTTTAGTTGACCCAAGTTATAACGCCAATGAGTCGTTTGATTATCAAAATATGGAAGCTTTGGTGCTTCAAGCAGAACTTAGCCATTATTTTAATGATGATTTTTCGTTAAGTACTACGTTTCGTTACATGGATAACGAGCGAGACCAAGCCTACCATGAGTCGCAAAGCTGGGTAGATGTAAATGGTGATGGCGTAGCCAATATCGATGACGAGACGATTAAGCGTGAATACCGTAAGCAATTTCGTGCCAATAAAGAGGCAAGTGTAACCACCGACTTTGTTTATAACTTTGGACAAGGACAATTAACACATCAGTTTTTATTTGGTGGTGATTACCACACCGTTGATACCGAATATGACTACTTTCGTGCTCGATATGAGGCCGATGGCGTCGCTAATTTAAATATTTTTAATTTAAACTACGGTGAAACCGATCCAAGTACTTATAACCTTACCGACATGAACCGCGATGGCGTAGATACCGACCGATTTGGTGTATACGCGCAAGACGTAATTAGCATAGGCGAGCAGTGGACAATAATTGCAGGTTTGCGCTATGACCATTTTAAAGAGTTTAATCAAGAAACTGGTTTTAGTTACTCAGATAACGACATAACGCCGCGCGTTGCTGTTACTTATCAGCCAGTAGAAAACACATCGGTATATATTAACTACTCAGAGAGCTTTAACCCTACATCATCAGCGGACCAAGAAGATGTAGAAGGCGAAGGTAATTTAGAACCAGAAACCGGTAAGCAAACCGAGCTGGGTATGAAAAACCAATGGCTCGACGGCAAAATAATGAGCACCTTTGCAATTTACCAAATTAATAAAGAAAACGTGGTAATGAGCAACCCTGACGATACGGGAGCGGGGGATGGCATTGCTGCACTTTTAAATATAGGTGAAGTAGAAAGCCGAGGATTTGAAACAACTTTAGTCGGCGATTTATCAGCGCACTGGACCGTAACGGCTAACTACGCATACAACGATACGCAAGTGGTAGACGGCGTAACGGGTGATACGCTTTCAAATACATTTGGAGATGGTTCGCGCTTTGCTAATGCACCACGCCACCAGGCAGGTTTATGGACTCGCTACGCTATTGATTCAATTGACTCATCAATTGCATTTGGTGCAAATTACGTAAGTGAGCAACTGAGTACCAGTGGTCAAAAAGTAAAACCATTTACTGTATTTGATATGAGCTGGACGAGCCGCTTTGACGACGTATTGCTGAGTGTAAATATTAATAACCTGTTTGATAAAGAATACGCGGTTAGTGGATTTAGTGAACGAAACGGCCACTTTCCTGGCAGCCCTCGTGAAATTATTGGGCAAATAACCTACAAGTTTTAATACTTATTAGCGCGAGAGTTACTCGCGCTTTTTTTTAAGTATCGCCTTGCACCTTTTTATCACTATTAAATTTAGCGGCTTCTTGAGTCGTGTTAATAGCCGTAATAGGGAAGGGGATTACAATACCTTCTTTTTTATAGCGTTTATGCAGGGCTTTTATAAAAGCAGATTTTACCCAAAAGCGATTAAAGTATTCTTTAGCTCTAAGCATTACCGTAAAGTTAATGCTTGATCTATCAAAGGTATGAAAAACCACAAAGGTATTGTAATCATCAACACCCCATTCGTGTGAAATAAGTATTTCACGAGCCACTTCAAGTGTTACTTGTTCAACAAATTCTAAATCTGAATCGTAATGCACGCTTATATCAACAGGCACGCTAAGCTCTTTTTCAGGGTAAAAGTAATTAATAATACGCGATTTAGATAATTGGCTATTAGGTATAATAATCATATTGTTAGGTAGCATTTTAACCCATGTAGATCGCCAGCCTATATGATCAACAAAGCCTTGCTCCTTAGATTCAAGCTCAATAAAATCACCCACCCTTATAGGTTTATCTATTACTAGCTGCACGCCAGAAAAAAAATTTTCGAGGGTAGGTTGCAAAGCAAGGGCAACAGCCAGTGATGTAATACCTAACGAGGCAATAATGGGCGTAATAGAAATACCTAACGTGCCCATTAATACCAGTAATCCCACTGACGATAATGTAACGCGTATCACGCCTTTAATTATGCTTTTTGAATTAAAAACCACGGCAGATTGTTTACCATAGTAATTAATAGTGCCAATAATAAAGCGGTCTAAAAACATAATAAGTGCAAGCAGAGCTAATACAATATTAATGCTATTAAAAGGGATCTGTTGAGAAATAGAAGTACCAATAATGAAAGTGTCGTGCTCTAAAATGGTGAGTAGCACAATAATTGTGCACAGTGTTAGCGGCTTAGATATTGACTCTATTAGTAAAGTATCGAATATAAATTTGGTTTTTGAAGTCCATTTTTTTAGCCAGTACATTACAAAAAAACGAATTAAAAACAGTAGTATAGCTATAAGTAAAAGGGAGGACGCTGCGCCTAACCAAGGTGTGTTGTTAGAAAATTCCAGCGCTTTATTTAGCATAACTTAAACCTGTTCAATATAGTTTTATATATTGCAGCAAGTTATGTACCTTTGTTTGGGTAAAAGTAGCTGCCGAGTTTAGTCGGCAGCAAATATTATACTTTTTTGGCTAACCACATACCGCCTAGCACGGCTGCAAAAAATAATAAAAACTCCATTTTAAGAGACACCAATTGAACCAAACCCGGGCCTGGGCATATACCACTTAAACCCCAGCCTAAACCAAAAAGTACCGAGCCGATAATTAAGCGTGCATCAATTTTTTTTAAATCACTTAAATTAAACGTTCCTGAAAGAAGTGGCTTCTCTTTTTTTGCAACCCATAACCATGTCAGCATCATTATTAGCATGGCAACAGCCATCACTATAATTAAACTTGCGTCCCATTGGTTTCCATAGGTAAGAAAGTTAATCACTTTAGCAGGGTTTGTCATCCCGCTAATAATAAGTCCTAAGCCAAATATAAAGCCTATAACAACCATCATAATTGCTTTCATTATTTATCCTACAAGGTTTGCTGTAATGAAGGCGACAAGCATAAATGTGCATGTTGCAACCCAAGAGCGAGTAGAAAAGCGCGACATGCCGCACACACCATGGCCACTTGTGCACCCATTAGCTAACGTTGTACCAGCGCCAACTAAAAGCCCTGCAACAACAATAAGCCAAGGCGGTAATTGCAATTCGCCTTCTAATAAAGAAGGCGCAAATACCCTTACAGCCACTCCTGCCAACAACAACCCTAAAATAAAGTATAACTGCCAACGAGAGTCTGAATTTGCTTTAGCGAATACAGACTTAACAATGCCTGATATGCCCGCAATTTTTCCGTATAAAACCAGTAATAACGTACACGCTATACCTATTAATGCCCCGCCTATTGCAGCCGATACTGGGGTGAATTCTGTTATCATTTTTAAATTTCCCAAACAATAGAAACGCCTAAACCGGTTTGTTTCATTTCGATTGATAATTGTTGATTAGGCGCTAAGTAGTTAGCACCCGTTACTTTTTTTGCTGGCGAATAAAAAGCCATAGCGTTTAATTGTACCTTGTTGGTAAAAGAATGGCTAAAGCCAGTAGTAAAATGCCACTCTTGAACGCCCGGGGCTATAATATTAAGCAAAACGTTTGATGAAGGAATAGGTTGCTCAGTATAAGATACCCCAAAACGAATTTTTTGTTGCGATGTACGTTGCCACTGATAGCCAAGCTTATAAATAGTCATATCGTTCCAGCCAAACCCAGCGCCTGCATCAGCCCCTAAAGGTGCTGACACCAAGTTACTGATTGGATTTGCAATACTTTTTACTTCGCTGTAATTTATTTTTTGCCAATCAAATACAACCTGATTACTTGGGGTAAGCTTGTAGGCTGCGCCAAGTTGAAACGAACTTGGTAGATCAAATCCGCCTTGCTCTGCAAACAAACCTTTATAGCTATCAAACTCTTGCATAGACACTGATGAGCGGTAACTCGCCCCCCAGCTTAATGACGAATTTATATCTTGGCTAATACCTAGTTGAATGCCTAAGCCTGTGCTTGTATCGGTGCCATTATTTGTAAGCGCTTCTGGTGATTGCGAAAAAGGAGCAAAGTTTCCAAGCCCTTGCGCTTCAAACTGTTGCACCACGTAAATAGGGGATACACCAAGGCGTGTTTGTTCATTCAACTCATAGCTTACTGTTGGGCTAATAAAGAGTTGTTTTAAATCAACGCCCGTTGTACCAGCGTAAAAAGTCCCCTCAGGAGAGGATTCTGCGCCGTACTCGGTATTCATACCGCCGTTGCCATACACTAATAAACCAATATTTACTTTTTCATTTAATTGATGGCCAATAGCAAACTCTGGAATTGCAAATACGGTGTTGTCGCTTTTTTGTGTTTTTGCTTCAAGATAAAATGCGCCAGGGTAAAAAGTATCTACTTTTGATGCAGTATATTTTCGTTCAGGTGAAAAAAGCTCTAAGCCCAGAGATAGCTCTGTTCCGTTAGGTAAAAAGGTTGCTGGATTATTAGCGCCAGACATTAACTCTTCTGACAGCGCTACACCTGCGCCAGCCATGCCTTTGTGGGTCATGCCATAGCCGTGAGTAAAATAACCATTAGTAGCAAATGCACTGAACGAACCTAACGCACACGTTAAAGCTAAGCCTGAAATTAACTGTTTTTTCATTTTAGTAAATACATAAAGTTGGAATGGGCGGACAATAGCTAATTTTTGATATTCTAAAAAGGAATTTAAATAGATTAGTTATAATAAAAGGTAATACGGCAATGGTTATAAAGTTAAAATAAATGAGCGTAGATTGCTATTCAGCCTTAACTTAAGTTAAAAGTTTCGCTAACGTATTGAGCTGTAGTGATATTTAAGTATGCAATCGGTAGCTATAAACTTTGGTAGTAAAAGCTTGCTGGTAAAAGGAGCGTTTACGTATTAACAGCAGTTTAAAATATATTTATTAATTAACGTTGAGCTCATCCAAACAATCACTCTTAAATAACGCCATTGTATGTAAAAGCAAAGCGGTGATTAATATCACCGCTTTTAAAAATTACATAGATTCGAGCGTTTTACCGCGTGTTTCTTTTATGTATTTAACAACAAAAAATATGCTTATAAGTGCCGATAACGCATAAAAGCCATAAGCACCGGCAAGGCCAATGTTAGCCAGCATAATAGGGAAGGTCATGGTAATGGCAAAGTTAGCAATCCATTGTGCGCTAGCTGCAACAGCAAGGGCTGCACCACGAATACGATTATTAAACATTTCGCCTAATAATACCCATACAACAGGGCCCCAACTTAAGCCAAAAAATACCACAAATAAGTTAGCCATAATCAGTGCAAACGTACCCATGTTATCGCTAAGGGCAAGTTTGCCTGCTTCATCAAGGCCTGCACTACCAAATATATAAGTAAGCGCGCTTAAGCTAATAAACATACCAATACTGCCTACTAAGAGCAGTGGTTTACGGCCAATTTTGTCAACTAGGGCAATGGCAATAAAGGTTGATACAATATTAGTAGTACCTGCGAGTACATTTATAAATAGCGATTGCGACTCGTCAAACCCAGCGGCTTGCCAAAGCTCAGAGCCGTAATAAAACACCACGTTAATACCCACAAATTGCTGAAATACACTCAGCGCAACACCCACCCAAACAATTGGGTGTACTTTTTTACTGTTATCAATAAATAAATCGCGAATACTTGGCTTTGTGTCGCTATGCAATGAGCGTTTAACATCGCTTATTTGCGCATCAACGTTGTCGTTCGATATTTTACTAAATACTGCTTTAGCATCGTCTACTTTACCTTGCGCCACTAAATAACGAGGCGACTCCGGAATAAACAAAACACCGACTAAAAACAACACAGCAGGCACAAGCTCAGCCCAAAACATCCAGCGCCAAGCGGCTATATCAAGCATTAAAATATTTTGCGCGCTGCCTGCTGCATCAGCAATTAAGTAGTTACTTAAAAAAGCAGCAAATAAACCCAATACAATAGCGAGTTGTTGCAATGTAGCTAAACGACCACGTAGTGCTGGTGGTGCCACCTCTGCAATATAAGCTGGCGCTAATACTGACGCAGCACCAATACCTAAACCACCAAATAAACGGTAAAAAATAAACTCCGCAGAGCTTTCGCTAATGCCCGAACCAAATGCACTAATGGCAAAAATAATCGCAGTGATGATCATAATTGCACGGCGACCAAACTTATCAGCCAGCGGCCCCGCAGCAAGTGCACCCAAGGCGCATCCTAATAATACCGAGGCAACATTAAACCCCGTAGCTACACTGCTAGAATTAAATGCATTACCGAGTGCCGACACTGTGCCGTTAATAACGCCCGAGTCAAAACCAAACAAAAAGCCACCAATAGCAGCCACGGCAGAGATAAAAATTACGTAAAAAAGTGAGCACGTGTTTGATGTGTGCGCCGAGCTATTATTCCTCGGCGATAAAGATGATGTCATGATTGTGTGTCCTGATTTTTATTATTGTGTACTGTACTATATTGAAGCGCTTGGATCTGCGTAATTTAAACGAATTTTATCTGGGCTAATTCTTTCATAACTAATATTAAAATTATTATTTAATACTTCTAATAAGCCCTTAACATCGCCTGTTTTAAACATACCAGCGACTTGTACCCTTGTTAAACGCTCATCATCAGAAAGCTCAAAGTCTATATTCGTATATCGACTAATCTCGGCCATGGCATCGGCAAGAGATTCGCCTCTAAAAATAAGGCTTCCTTTACGCCAAGAAAGACTAGCCGCTACGTCTATAGGGTCTACTTTTTCAACGTGCTTAGCTATTTTACCTTTGAAACTTAAATCGAGCTTTTCACCTTTAGAAACTGCTGTAGAGTTATTTGATAAAAATTTACCAAGCTTATTTGTTCCATTTTTTTGGAGGCTTGATGGTTGCGAACTACTTTGTTCGGCAACAAGCACTTTTCCATCAGTGACTATTAATTCTATTTGTTTTTCACCCACTTCAACATTAAACGCAGTGCCTACTGCCTGAATAACTTTATCACCAGCAATAACACTTAAAGGCCGTGCCTTATCATGCGCCACATTTATATGTATCTCCCCCCGCAGTAAGTTAATTACTCGAGAGTCTCGGGTATATCTTATTTGTACAAAACTATTAGTGTTTAATGTAATTTCACTTTTATCTGGCAAAATTATGTCTTTGCTTTCACCTACACCCGTTTGAAAGTTAAGTTGCTTAGCGACAACAGCTGACTGATTAACGGGATAAAAAAATGAAAAATTAAATGCTTCTTGAAAAAAGCTAAGTGCAACAGCCAATAAAACAGAAGCGGCCGTTGCACCTAACCACACAGGGAGGCGTTTTTGTCTAGATTGTGATTGCGGGAATAGATCAGATAAGCGGCTGAGTTCACCCATCTTGTCCCATAGGTGTGCAACTTCAAGTAATACTTCGACGTTTTTATATGACTGAGCTAACCATAGCTGCAATGCGTCTTTTTCGGGTTTAGTTAAACCTCTATCGAGCTTAGCAAGCCATTCACTTGCACAATCAAGGCGTGCGTCTTCGACTGCCTTATTATTTCGTTCGTCTATATGGTGGACATTACTCATGACTACCCCCTGCACTTTTTTGTGAAGAAGAGTTAGGTTTGCCATACACACTTTTTTCAGATTGTCGCATAAACTGCGTACAACGTTTTACGCCGGTTGCTATATGTTTTTCCACGGTACTTTCACTAAGGTTTAATTGAGCAGCAATTTCTCGCTGCGAATAACCATACACTTTTTTTAATACAAACACTTTACGGCATTGAACAGGCAAAAGCCTGACAGCTTCACAAAAATTTGAAAATTCGCAATCGGTAAGCGCATTTTCGTACATTTCGTCTTTCTGATGTTCCGTTAAGAGTTGCTCTAATGCTTCCATGTTGTCGATACTATCGACTAGTCGTATATTGGCTTGCTTTTGATAATCGAGCGCTAGGTTACGCGCCGTTTTATAAATAAAAGATTTTGGTGAGCAAATGTTTTCAGTGTTTTTTATTTGACAAATTCGCACGTAAGTTTCTTGCACAATGTCTTCAATTTCATGTGGAGGCACTATGCGTGCCACTACATTTGAGAGACCTTTGCGCGAGGCCAGGTAAGCCTTATAAAATAGTGTGTCTTTTGTCATTGAGTGTGTGTCTCGTGTGTGTGTGGTTTTGGCAATTGTTGTTATTGTTTTGCCATTACAGCTTAAGACGATTGGTAATAAAAAATCCGCTACTCAATTTTAAAATAAATTGTTTTTCTATTTGTAAAATTGCAGGCACTATCAATCCTTGTTGTTAAAAGCTTGTAATTTGAATACCAAGTGTACTACAGTTTTTCAAATTATTAACACGTATAGGCTAGCTCTATAATTATACGTGTTCATATAACCAATTAATTAATATAAAAATATATTTAACTTTTTTAGTTGAAACCCCACAACATTTTTTTGCACACCAAAAAATAATAAAGGTTTAGTAATAATAAGTATGGCTAGTCAAAAAAATAAATTATTTGAAAAAAATAAAAAATATTTATGGAGGAAAATAAAAAGTCACTCGTCTTCATCCTGTGTATGGCCAAAAACTATACGCATGGAATGTATACATTTGCCACTTTGTTTACCGCTATATGTGCTTGTTTTTAGCTTAGTCACCACAGAGGTGAAAGCGAGCTCGGTGGACGAAAAAGCAATGTTTAACATTCCTCGACAAAGGGCCGATTTATCGCTAATAAACTTTGCCGAGCAAGCCGATATTACTTTGCTTTTTCCGTTGGATAAAATTCAACAGTTACAAACAAATACTATTACTGGCGAGTATTCAATAATAAATGCATTACAGACTTTACTCGACAGTACCGGCTTGCAAATGCAAGTTAGCGAAGATGGGCAAATTTCTATTTTAATAGACCCTAGCTTCGAGAGAACTGACAACATGGCTAACTATAAAAAAAATGGCGTGTCCAGTGCAGTACTTGCTGTACTAAGCACAATGACAACGCTCCCTGCATTAGCAGAAACAGCAGCACAAGAACCAGAAATAATTGAAGTACGCGGAATTAGAGGCTCGCTTGGTCGAGCCATGGATGCAAAAAGAGAAGCCGGTGGCGTGGTTGACTCCATTTCAGCAGAAGATATTGGTAAATTTCCTGACACAAATTTAGCCGAGTCTTTGCAACGTATTACTGGGGTTTCAATAGACCGTTCAGGCGGCGAAGGGCAGCTTATTACGGTGCGTGGTTTTGGCCCTCAGTTTAATACTGTACTAGTAAACGGACGCCAAATGGCATCAGAGAATCAAAGCCGTGCATTTAGCTTTGATACCATTGCATCAGAATTGGTTAAAAGCTTAGATGTATTTAAAACCTCAACGGCCACTATGCAATCTGGTGGTATTGGCTCAACAGTAAATGTAAATACAGCGCGACCATTTGCAATTAGCGGTTTTAAAGTGGCAGGCAGCGTTAAGGGTATTTACGATGAAAATAGCGAAGAAACCACACCTGAGATTTCTGGCTTAATTAGTAATACATTTAATGATGACACACTGGGTTTGTTGTTTGCCGTTTCTCGTCAAGAACGCGAAACACGCTTAAATCAGGCACAGGTAGACGGCTGGTTAGAAAACGTGGGCGTCCCAAATCCTCAAACTCAAAGCGGGCAAGCATACACCGGTAATATTTTCTCGCCACGTAATTACGATCATAAAGTTACTACAGAGACACGTACACGCACTAATGCAAATTTAGTTATACAGTATGCACCTTCAGATGATTTAGTTATCACTGCTGATGCGCTCTATTCAGATTTTGATGTAGAAGCAGACACAACGTCTTACGGGCACTGGTTTACAGCGCCAAACTTAGAAGGCTTTGGTGATGCTGCAGGCCCAACCGTTGATGAAAATGGCACTGTGGTTGATTTATATCAAGAGGTAGGTCTTGCCACCGATATGCACGCTAAAAAGTTTGATCGTTTAACCAACTCTAGCGCATTAGGTTTAAACTTTGATTGGCATGTAAACGATAACTTAAATATGAAGTTTGATTTGAGCCACTCAAAAGCCAAGCGTGAGGCTAATAATGGCGGTGGCGATCAGCTATCGTTGATTGGCTATGCTAACCGAGTTCGATTTGAAGTGGATGGCGGTATCTTACCTTACGCGAGTGAGTTTGCCTCTGCTAACCCTAACATTTATAGCGGCCAGCAAGAGCTGGACGGTGTTGCTTATAACCCTGCAGTTGCACCTGATGGCGTATCAAATCATTTAGATACAGCCAACAGCCGTGCACACGTAATGCTTCGCCGTGGTTGGGCTGTAGAAGATACTGTGGATCAGTTTCGTTGGGATAGCATTTGGCATAACGATGGCAGCTCAGGCCTAGTTTCGGTTAAATTTGGTGCTATGTATTCAACTGAAACTAAAAGCCTTGATCGTTGGGACAACGAAGGCGTAGGTATTCACTGTACCTTTTGTGGTTACCCAGATGACCCAAGTATGGATGGCTTAGCGCAATTTGTATTTGACGCAGGAGATGACTTTTTAGGTGATGTGAGCGGCAGCGGTCGTATGCCAACGTCATGGCTTGCACATGATGGAGAGGCAAACTTTGCGTACCTTGAGCAAATAGCTGCGGCGAATGGTCAGCCTATTAGTTTTGATGCAGTTAAACGTAATAAGTCGTTTGAGATAACTGAAGATACTTTCTCGTTTTATACAGAATTTGATTTTGAAGCTGAACTTGCAGGCATGCCTTTATACGCAACAGCGGGCTTTAGATATGAAAGCACCGATGTAAAAGTAAAGGGCACAGATGAGCCGGTTAGCGCGTTAACTATCTTAGATAAAACAGAAATGCTTGCTAATTTCGGCGCCGTAGAAAATATTTCAGCAAGTTCAGATTACGAAGCGATTTTACCTAACTTTAGCGTAAAGCTTGAAATAAGCGATGAGCTAATAGCACGTGCTGCTGTATCACAAACAATTACGCGACCAACACTCGATAGTATGTCGCCTGTAACAGTAATTGAAACAACGCGCCAAGGGGGCAATTTAACATCAAGCTCTGGTAACCCTGCGCTTGAGCCATTTACCTCTGATAACTTAGATTTATCATTAGAGTGGTATTACGCTGATGCCAGTTATTTATCCGCTGGTTACTTTAGAAAGAATGTTGCTAACTTCATTATAAATACCACTGAAGATTTAACCTTTGAATTGTCTAACGGCGGATTGTTGACTGACCCCTCAACAGGTAACGATGTAGATAACCCTGACGCTGCTGACTCGACGGCTGTATTTACAAACACATTACCAAATAATAGCGAATCGGCGATTGTTGATGGCTGGGAAATAGCCTTACAGCATAGTTTTGATAGTGGCTTTGGTTTTATGGTTAATGCAACATTTGTTGATAGTGATGCAGAACTAGACCCTGCAGATATAACTCAAGTATTTGCATTAACAGGCTTAAGCGACTCTTATAATGTGGTTGGCTTTTATGAGAATGGCCCATTTCAGGCGCGTTTAGCCTATAACTGGCGCGATAGCTTTGTACAGTCATTAACACAGTTAAATGGTGATGGTGTGACGATAGTTGAAGACTATGCACAATTCGATGCCAGTGGCAGCTATGATATTACCGAAAATGTATCGGTGTTCTTTGAGGGTATAAACTTAACCGAAGAATACGTACACAAACGTGGTCGCTTCTCTAATCAATTACTAATGGTTGAAGATAGCGGGCGACGTTTTGCGTTAGGTGTTCGTGGAAGTTTCTAACTTAAATAATAAAAGTGGCTTTTACATTTAGTAATAGCCACTTTTTAAATATGCCTTTATAGGTAACAAGCATGAACCAGCAAAATAAAGAAATAAAAACAGTGGTTGTCGTTGGTGGTGGTATAGCAGGCTGGCTAACAGCTGGTCGATTAGCGGCGGACCATAAAAGTAATACCCCCGATGGTCTTAATGTTGTGCTAGTTGAATCTCCAAATGTACCAATTATAGGTGTTGGTGAAGGCACTTGGCCTACCATGCGTAGTACATTAATAGCACTTGGTATTAGCGAAACCGATTTTATACGCGAGTGTGAAGCAAGCTTTAAGCAAGGAGCAAAATTCGCCAAATGGGTGGATGGCAGCGATGATGATTTTTACTATCACCCATTAGTTCTGCCGCAGGGCTTTTCAAAAACCGATATGGCAGGGCATTGGTTAAATAACACAGCAGAGCCAACGTCTTTTTCAAACGCAGTGTGTTACCAAGAAGCTATTTGTGAGCAAGGGCTTGCCCCTAAAACAATTCGTACACCAGAATATGCTGCTATAGCCAATTATGCCTACCATTTAGACTCTGCAAAATTTGCCGTTTTTTTACAAAAACATTGTACGCAGCAGCTAGGCGTTAAACATATTTTAGCTGATGTAACGCAGGTCAATAGTGCTAAAAATGGCGATATTGCAAGCGTTACTACAAAGCAACAAGGTGAAATTAGCGGTGATTTATTTATCGATTGCACTGGTTTTTCATCATTGTTATTAGGCGAGCATTATAAGGTTCCTTTTCAGCCCTGCGATGATGTGCTGTTTATTGATACCGCCTTAGCAGTGCAAGTCCCTTATGAAGATGAAAATGACAGTATTGCATCTCACACAATTTCAACAGCGCAAGAAGCGGGCTGGATATGGGATATAGGATTACAGCATCGCCGTGGGGTGGGCTATGTGTACTCCAGTAAGTACAGTACCGAGTCGCAAGCAAGGGAAAAGCTTAGAGAGTATGTAGGCGATAAAATAGAGTCGTTAACAATTAGAAAAATCCCTATTAAAAGTGGCCACCGCTCACATTTTTGGCAAAACAACTGTGTTGCGGTTGGGCTTTCGGCTGGTTTTTTAGAGCCACTAGAAGCTTCTGCATTGGTATTAGTAGAAATGTCAGCACAAATGATCAGCGAACAACTTCCCCATACCCGGGATATTATGGATATTACCGCCAAACGCTTTAATGAGACGTTTACCTATAGGTGGGAAAAAATAATCGACTTTTTAAAGTTACATTATATTTTATCAACCCGTGACGATAACGCATTTTGGAGCGATAACAGAGACCCTAAAACGATTCCTCAAAGCTTACAAGATCTAATGAAACTATGGCAATACCGCGCCCCTGCTGATCACGACTTTACAAGTAACAATGAGGTGTTTCCAGCTGCGAGTTATCAATATGTTTTATATGGTATGGGCTTTAGAAGTGACTACAGCACAACTGCCTATATGCTTGAAGACACTGTTTTTGCTAAAAGTCAGTTTGATAAAAATAAGAGCATGATAAACCAAGCTGTAACTAACTTACCTAGTAACCGAGAATTATTAAATAAAGTTAAGAATCATGGTTTTAGCACTATTTAGCTTAAAAATTTACACATAAAAACAATAAAGAGACACACATGGAAAATTTAGTCGCATTAGAACAAAGTGCTCATCAGCACATAAAAATAGACACACAAAAGGCACAATCACACGCAGAAAACATTAATATGGTTCCTGTTGTTATGGCGGAACTAAACCAAATTGCTGTTCAGCAGCCTATAGTTTTTGCAAAAAACTCAGAAACAGGGGAGTTTACACTCAATGCTTTATTAGGCTTTGAGCAACATGAGAACTTGTTTTATCAGAACTCGCAGTGGCAGGGTGTGTATTTACCGCTTCAATTACAGCGTCAGCCATTTTTTGTTGGTGATACTCATGCGCAGCAAACTCAATACCCTGTGTGTATTAATTTAAATAGCCCAGCAGTCGTTAATAATCGATCGCAAAGCCAGAATAATTTAGAACCAATTTATACCCAAAGCGCAGAAGAAAGTAGCTATTTCAAACAAATAAAGCAGTGTTTAGGGCATTTACTACAGGGCGAAATAGACAATAAAAAGTTAATTGATACCTTGTTACAGCATGATCTACTGCAGCCATTATCGCTTGAGGTAACGTTTCAGAACAGTCAAAAAACAAAGTTAAACGGCCTATACACTATTAACCAAGAAAGACTCGCACAACTTAATAGTGATCAAATTACACTTTTACATCAAAGCGCTTTATTACCCGCTATTTATACTGTTATAACCTCACTTGGCCAAATATACCCATTGATAGAGCGTAAAAATGCAGTGCTTAATTTAGCCGATGATTGATTTTAAACTAAACGAAAATATGGCGTTACACATACATACTGTAGGGGAAGAGAAAACCCCTATTATTGTTATTGATGATTTTGTAAATAATGTAGATGCGCTTATTAATTTTGCTTTGTTTTCTCAAAGTGCTAGAGAAGCGTTTTGCGCACAAGAAAGTGATTTTTACCCAGGAGTAAGAAAAGCAGCACCGCTTAGTTATATCGAGCGGTTAAAAGCGCTTGCGCCAATTATTAATTCACACTTTGATATGGCGGATAAAAGCGAGTTCGATGTAATTCTTTCTGCTTTTTCAATTGCATGCACTGAGCCTGATAAGCTCAGGCCAATACAAATGCTCCCTCATTTTGATACACCTAATATAAATCAACTTGCTATAGTGCACTTTTTATGTGATGAAACTCATGGTGGCACTTCATTTTATAAGCATAGAGCCCTAGGGTACGAACGTATAACAAAAGAGCGGCTTATGCTTTATAGGCAAGCTATTAAGCAACAAGCCATGGCGCAAAAGCTTCATAAAAATCCACAATATATAAATGGAAGTACAACTTTGTTTGAGCAAGTTTACAGTGTAGAGGCAAAGCTAAATCGCGCAGTTATATACCCAAGTAACTTATTGCATTCCGGTAATATAAACGCGTCTAATGGTTATGCCTGTGACCCAGTTAATGGGCGTTTAACTATCAGTAGCTTTGCTGTTTTACGCTAGCTTTTTTATTACCGACTAAAACTCTCAAAGTATTCTTTTTGCAGCTCTATAGTGAGTGCTTTAGGGCGAATGCCTTGTACTAGGTTGTATACCTCTTCTTTTGTGTAACCTGCCGAGTTTAAAATAAGCGCAGCGACCAACCCTGTGCGGCCTGTACCGCCTTTGCAATGTATGGCAATGGTTTGTTTGTGTTGTATGGCCTGTAATATGTCGGTTTTGTGGGTGTTCCAGCTTGATGTAAAAGGCTGTTTGGGTGCTTCGTCGTCATTTATAGGTAAATGAAACCAGGTTATATCGTGCTTATTGCACTCACTATTAATTGTTTCTACGTTGTTTTTTTTAAGTTCTTTTTGCGGCATAAGCGACAGCAGCACGTTAGCGCCAGCAGTTTTTAATGTGGCGATTGAATCCGCTAAGTTTTGTGTTTTTGTGCCAGGGCAAGGCGTAAAAATAATATTTGCGCCGTTATTGAGTGATAAAACATCGTATGGGTGCGCGCTCATGGTAAGTCCTTTATTTTTAATGAATTTGCTTTAATAAGCTCACTATAGCGTGTTTTAGTTACAAGTTTAAGATTGAATAATAAGCATAAATGCTGGATACTGTTTTTATATACAGTTATGGCGATATTATGAAAAAAGAATTACCAGCAAAATACTATTTAGCGCATTTTAGAGAGCTTATTGAGTTTGTAACTAGTAAATGTATGCATTTACTTGAGCCCAAACACAGCGAATTTATTAGTAAAATTAACCAGCTAGATGAGCAAAGCCAATGCATGTTGGCGCGTGTGTACTCGCGAAAGCCTTATTTAGTGCAGGCGCAATCGCTTAATTATGAAGAAATAACCTCGCCGCATCAGGCTATTTATACGCTAAAAAAAGCCGGTATTTTATTTGAGCCAAACGAGCAGCATTATTCGCAGCTTTTAGCGCACTTAACTAAGCCTTCTTTGGTTGAGTTGCTAAGTAATTACAGTGAGCAAATAAGTTTTAAAAAGAGTGCCGCTAAAGGCGCGCTGGTGGATATTGCGCGTGAGTTTTTTAAAGCACGCCCACAAGAGCTTGCGCCACTTTATAGCCAGTATGTAATTAATAACCGCAGTGATTACTACGAGTATTTTGAGTTTTTATTTGCAGGTAAACTAAGCAGTGGAGATGTGAATCATCAAAACCGTTTTGTAATGCGAGACTTAGGCTTAACCGCTACGCGCGAAGGACACAGCGAGAGCTTGTCGCGTTTTGAAACACTTGACGAAGCGCAATCAAACTATTTATTAAACCGTTACCGGTTAGCATTTAAAAATATTACAGATGAGAGCGACTATGTTGCTTTAGCGTCGCAGGTTTTAGTGCAAGCTGCACATGGTGCAATTGCCGTTGTATTAAAAAACAAACTATTAGTTAGGCTTTATAGGCAGCTAAAAACAGTTGATAGCGAACTTGCTTTTAGTTTACTTGAAGGGTGCGTGGATGATAGCGAAGCACAAGAAATTCAAATAAGAGAGCAATACAGGCTTGGCAATAAAGAGTGGGTAAAAGCTCGATTAGAAGCCATTATCGAAAACCCACTTACTGATGATTTACTTTATTTTGCTGACGATTTTTTAATGCGTAAGTTTAATAAAAAAACACGTTCGCGTTTAAGTGCCATGCTTGCCGACACTCAGTGCGTGCTAGAAATAGATGAACTGTACCGAGGTGAAGTAGAGCAGGGCGTAAACGATTATTATACTCGCGAAGGTATGGCTGTATTTAATACCGAAAACACGCTTTGGCAAAGTTTGTTTGGTTTAGTATTTTGGCACGAGTTATTTGTGGAGTCGCCTTATCCGCCATGCAATGAGTTTGATATTTATCCGCAAGTATTAAGGCTTGGTAATTTTTATGAAGCGCAGCAAACACAGATAAACGAGCGCTTAGCTCAGTGCCAAACGTCGCAAGCATTACTTAATTTAGTATGCAAAAATGCAGCGCAATACTTTGATCAGCCCAATGGCTTATTTAGATGGCGCAGCAATTTATTAGAGCCACTAGAAGCGCTTATTTTAAACAGCCCACTTGAGGCACTAATTGCGCACTTAGCAGCCATGAGTAAACATTATTTACAGCTAAAAGACGGCTACCCCGACTTAATGGTTATTAATAATGGCCAAGTACATTTTGAAGAAGTAAAAGCCCCAGGCGATAAGCTTAGGCGCAACCAACTTACAACTATTGATAATTTAAAAAATGTGGGCTTTACAGTACACATTGCTGCAGTTAAGTGGTTTGTAGACCCAAACCGTGTTTACAGCGTAGTTGATATAGAAACCACGGGCGGCTTAAAAGGCGGCAACCGAATTACCGAAATTGGCATTGTTAAAGTGCAGCACGGTAAAGTAATTGATACTTGGACAAGCTTAGTTAACCCCGAGCGCCATATACCTGGCTTTATTACGTCATTAACCGGTATTAGCGACAGTATGGTTTACAACGCGCCTGTATTTGCCAATATAGTTAAGCCGCTATTAGATATACTCGCAGGCAGTATTTTTGTAGCCCATAACGTTAATTTTGACTACGGCTTTATTAAAAAAGAGTGCGAGATGGCAGGGCACTTTTTTAAAATGCCAAAAATGTGCACCGTGGTTGAATCGCGCAAAGCGTTTAAAGGCTTAAAGTCGTATTCGCTTGGTAACCTTAGTGCGCATTTTGATTTAAATTTAACCAGCCATCACCGCGCATTGGCCGACGCAACCGCCACTGCGGATCTGTTATTGCTGATACAAAATAGTGAAACGCAAACGCCGTAGGGTATTGGCTTACCTTTAAGTATTTGAAATTTAGTTAATAAGTGATTTTATTGTAATTTTTTAATTTATTTTGGAATAAAGTGTTTTTGTAAATCGTCTTCTTTATGTCAATCCGACAAACTAGAGGACAAAACAATGACTAAATTAAATAAAATTGTAAGCGTAATGATGTTAAGCGGTGTGTGTACTTTTACAGGTGCAGTGCATGCCGCTGATATTGAACTATCTCAGTCAACGTCGGCGCAGCAACAAACATCTACATCTATTGCGCTTTCACAAAATGGTTTAACAGCCAGTGGTAGCAATGACACAAACGCATCTAGCAATACACAAGTAACGGCAGATGACTCGCAAAACACAGATTCAACGGCGAATAACACGCAAACTTCAGCGCAAGAAAGCAGTGAGGCCGCAGAGCCTGCAAATTCATTAGTTGCATCTGCATCGTCTTTAAATGCCACAGGCAATACCTCAGCCAATACAGCGCTCGATGCAACAACGCAGTTAACCTCATCGGCGGGTAATTTAACGACTGCAGTGAGCCAATCGTCATTACTTTCTGTTACCTCTGAACAAGGCACTCAGCCTGACACTACTGATACACCAACAAGTGCCTCTTTACTTTCAAATGTGAGTAGCGCAACCGATTCAGTAACACAAGCTGATGCAGCGAGTGCGCTTAATGCGGGTGAGCTTACAAACCAATTAGCAATTACTAATACGGCTGCAAACTCAGTGAGTTCTGCACTGCAGTTAGGTGATGCAATTAATACCAGTAATGAAATTGTAAGTAGTGTTCAGCAATCTTTAATTGCCAGTGTGCAAGATAGTACGGTTAGCAGTTTACAAAGCACGGTACAACAAAGTGTTAGCGGGCAGGTGAGTGCAGCGGTTACTGATCAAATTAGTAACGATGTAGCACTTAGCACCGCAAGTGAAGTAGTAACCAACATTACTAACGACTTAGACCTAGGCCTTTAATACGCCGCGTGTTTGCACAAATGCCGAATAGGGAAACCTATTCGGCCTGTTGGAGAATAAATATGAAAGCAGTTATAACCGCCACATTGTGTGTTTTTAGTGCCCAAGCGGTGCTTGCACAAACCAACCACGTTAAAACACCTGAGCAAAATAAACCCTTTAAAAGTAGCTTTGAGCTAAATGCAGATGCAGAAGTTGGGGTATTAAGCAATTCAGCGCTCTCTGTTCAGGAGCTTGATGATATTTCGTCACAAAGCGACAGTGGCATAAAAACTGCAGCCGGTGTTAATGCAAAATGGCAATTAACCAAAGGCGCCAAATTAACCTCAAGCTATCGGTTTGAACAACAAGACTACGATGAATTTGATCAATACGATTTAGACCTTCATCAATATGGTTTAGATGGCAGCTACAGCTTTAATAGCCATGAGCTAGGGGTTCGTTACGATGGCGCAAAAGCAAATGTAGATGGCGAAACATTTTTACATTTTAATCAAGCAAGTGCTTACTATGGCCACTTTTTAAACCCACATACGTATTTGCGTATGAGCATAAAAACCAAAGCTAAACGTTTTGCTACTGCAAAAGCACGTAATGCCGATGGTGTAGGTGGGGATGTAGCGCTTTATCATTTTATAAATAATGGCCAAACCATGCTAATGGCAACGCTAAGTGCTGATAAAGAAAACGCCGACTTTAACGGCTACGACTTTAACGGCTACGGCTTTACTACTAAAGTTACGCACAAATTTACGGCCTTTAATGTGGCTAACAAAGTAGGGGCTGGCTGGCGTTATCAAAATAAAGATTACGATGAGCAAACAACGGATGATTTTTTTGAGCAAATACCGTCGCGAGATGAGCACCGAAATGTAGTTAATGCGTTTTATAACGTAGATGTGTTTGAGCACGTAACGCTAATAGCCGAGGCTGAATATGGCGATTATCAATCAAAGCTTAGTAGCAATACCTATACGCAATCGGTTTTATCGGCGTCAGTTAAAGTGCACTTTTAGGTGGGTAAATAGCGCCATAACCAAAGGTGGTGTCTTTGCCTTGCTCGCCTAAATCGACGACCAGCGATGTAAGCTCGTTAAGTGCTTTGGTTTTATTATTACCATGTTTTAACAATAAACAACTTAATGCCGCGCTTACATGCGGCGCCGCCATTGACGTACCCGACTCCCTCCCAAATTTTCCATTGCCTTGGCTTGTAACAACATTTACACCAAGGGCTGCAAAGTCTATGTAATCGCCTTTATTTGACCATCTATAAATGTGGTTTTTTGAATCAATAGCACTTACCGCTATCACGCTTTTATACGCGCCTGGGTATAACGGCTGCGACGCCGGCCCTTGGTTACCCGCAGCAGCTACAATTAATACGTTTTGTTTTAATGCTGCAGTAATACTTGCTTCTAAAATTGCGTTATTTGGCCCTGTTAGGCTCATATTTATTACGGGGATTTTATTACTAACTAGCCAGTTAAGTGCCTCTACTATGGCAAATAATGTAGCCCCTTGTGCATATTCAGATTGCCTATAAAACACCTCGGCACTGTATAGCTCTGCACTGCTTAAAAGCGGGCTGAGCATTACTCCTTTACCTGTAATTAACCCCGCTATGGCGGTGCCGTGTAAATTTGACGAGCTTAACCCTTTAGGTAAAAAGCTTTGCGTGGTGATATTTGCGCCTTTAAAAGCGTTGTGTTTGGTATTAATTGCGCTGTCGATCATGCCAATTTTTACGCTTTGTGTGCAGTAAGGAGCAACAGGCTTATTTGGTGTTACTTTCACGCTAGGCTCGCCTGTTTGCGCTTGGTAAATGTGGTTTCGGTCAAGTATTGCAGACTCATCTAAGTTAAGTGCTTTTAATAACTCACTTTTAGAGTTAACACCTTGGGGTACATTAAAGCGCACTATGCTCATGTTAAGTGCGTTGTAATTTTTTACCGATACAATGGTTACATTTTGCTGCTTTAGGGTATTAAGTTGTTGGCTATTTGCCATTAATAACCATTGGCGCTCTATTGCTCTAAAGCCGTTTTCAAGCTCTACTTCAACAAATGCGGTGTTTTGGCTATTTATATTAATGTTAAGCACATTGGGTAAGCTGCTAATTGGCTCACTAATTTGCGCTTTTAGTTCATCAATCGATATTTGTGGAACAGGCACCGGAAGCGGCAGGCGCTGTGCTCGCTCTATAGTTTGCTCAATACGCTGCTCTATTGGGTTTAGCTGCCCAAGCACCTGATCGACTCTTACTATATTGGCTGAACTCGTTGCGCTAAATATACAAAGCGAAGCGGCTATTATGTGTTTAACGCGTGTGTTTATAATATTCATAGTGGGTTACTCTATTAAATTTATCATGCTGGTTAGTTAACGTTTAACACATAGAAATATTTCATTATTTAAATTATTTGGGAATAAATGCTTTTTTGAATCGTCTTCTTTATAAAAGGGGTAAAAACCAATGAACGAAACTATAAAAACCTTATTGCCCATGCTTAGGCGTTTTGCCTACTCGCTAACGGGAAGTAAAGCAGATGCAGATGATGTAGTGCAAATAACAATTGAAAAACTATTAGTAAAAGGCATTCCGGATGACGTTGAGCCTGCTAAATGGGCATTTAAAATTTGCCGTAATGTGTGGATAGACGAATACCGCTCACGCAAGGTAAGGCAAAATACGGCTCATGCCGATATTTTACCAGAGCCAATATCAAGTAATGAGCACCAAACTCTCGAAAACAAACAAATGCTTAAAAATGTAAATACAGCACTTGGGCAATTACCCGAAGAGCAACGCGCCATAGTATCGCTGGTGGCAGTGCAGGGCATGGCTTATAAAGAGGTAGCACATACGCTAGATATACCTATAGGCAGTGTAATGAGTAAATTATCGCGCGCACGCAGTACACTTTATAATTTAATAAAACCCGACTTTAAAAAGGAGCAAGTATGAACATTAACGACGAAACACTTAGCGCCTTTTTAGACTCAGAACTAAGCGAGCACGAAATGGAGCAAGTGCGCAAAGCCCTTGAAACCGATGATGAGCTAGTAATGCGACTTGCAGAATTTAGCGAAGTAGACATGTTAGTAAAAGAGCACGCAACAAGTATTGACGACGCACCACTTAGTGACTCATTAGCTAAAACGGTTGCAAAGCTTGATATAGCAACGACAAAAAACACATTAAACAGTAATGTAGTAACGTTAACGCCTTGGCAAAAGGTTAAGCAATCGGCTAATAAAAGTATAGCAATAGCAGCAAGCGTAGCTGTGGTATTTGGTATTGCAATGACGAGCTATTTACAACCCAGTGAGGCGCAAAACTTAGTAGCCAGCAATACAGCTTCAGCACTTAATACACAGCTAAGTAGTGGTGTGTTTGAGCAAAGTGATGGCTCAGTATTTAGCGCACAGCTAAGTTTTAAAAATCAGCAAGGTGAGCTTTGTAGGCAGTATGCACTAAGCTCAAATAATACAACGCAAACAAGCATTGCTTGTAAAACGCAAAGCGGTTGGCAAATTAAAGCGCAAACAGCTACGCAGCAAAGTAACAATGGCGCGCAATATCAAACGGCGTCTAATAACAGTGGCTTAGATGCTGTTATAGATAGCATGATCAGCGGCGCACCACTCGATAGAGCGCAAGAGCAGCAAGCAATTAGCGCAAAGTGGCAGTTAAACAAATAATAATGTGTATAAAACGAGGTGAACTATGAAAACATCTATTTTAATTATCAGTATTTTACTTATGGCGGGCTGTGCATCTAAACCTGACTATCGCGCCGCAAATAATGGCTCACAAGGTTACAGCGAGCAAAAAATTAGCGACGATCAATACCGAGTAGAGTTTAAAAGCGTATCAAATAATGTAGCCGATGCCGGTGACTATGCATTATTACGCGCGGCTGAGCTTACCCAAGCACAAGGCTACGATTGGTTTGTTGTAACCAACAAAGAAACCTTTGTTGAGTCTAAATCGCAAGCTCCCGCGTCATCTATTAGTGCATCACAAAGCCAGCAATATGAGCGAAGCTGTGGTTTATTAACCTGCGAAACTCGTGCACGCCCAACAAGCAGCGTAGGCGTACAGGTAAGTAACAATGATAAACGCAAAGAAGTGCACACCTTAATTGATATTAAAATGGGCAAAGGTATAAAGCCAAGCGACAACAGTTTTAGCGCCCATGACTTAATTGAAAACTTAAGCAAAAAGGCGCAAAAGTAAGCTTTTTTGGTAAAAGCGCTTGATATAAGCACTTAGCTTGTTTTAGCTAAGTGCTTTTTTCGTGGTAAGAAACCAGTAACCAGCATAGTGCCCACAATAACAAATAATGCGCCTAATAATGTATTTGGCCCAATTTGCTCATCTAAAATTAAATGCCCCCAAAAAATGCCAAATAGCGGAATTAAAAACGTGACTGTTAACGCCGAGGTAGGGCCTATATCTTCGATTAATTTAAAAAATAAAATATAAGCAAGTGCGGTACACATTACTCCTAATACAAGTACACCTAGCATAACGTTGGTGCTTGGTATTTCTCGTATTGGCATAAATAAGATAAGCGGTAATACCATAAAGCTTGAAGCCCACATTGAGCCATGGGCGTTATCGAACGGGGCCAGTTTAGGCGCGTTTTTAGTGTAATGCGATGCAATGGCATAGCAAAGTGATGCGCTTAATGCAGCTACTATGGCCAGAATTGATTGGTTATTTAACACAAAATGATTTTGCCCAACCAAAATAGCTACGCCAATTAAACCCAGCAGTAAACCAATCACCATACTTTTATTGGGCTTTGTTTTTGTCCATAAAATTCCAACAACAACACCCCATATTGGTGTTGTAGAATTTAAAATTGAGAGTGTAGATGCGCTGATAGTTTGGGCTGCGTAAGCAAAAAATAAAAACGGCAAAGCAGAGTTAAACGCGCCAATTATAAAAAAGTGTTTTGTGTGCTCAGTAAACGCTAAGCGGCGCTTTAAGTAAAGCGCCACAATAAAGAGGGTGAGTGCGGCAAAGCCAACTCTAAATTCTATTAACACCGCTGGGCCTAAGCTGGTAGCTGCCATTCGCAAAAATAAAAATGACGCGCCCCAAATTGCAGCCAGAAAAAATAACCGAAGTAAACTTGCTAAGCTCATGATAGTATTTTAATTATACAAATTGGATTACACAATAGCAGGCTTTGCAAAGAGTGTAAGCCAGATTCGGTACTCGCATATAAAAATAATAAAGGACTAGTTATGGCTAAATGTATATCGGTTGCAGCAATTTTGGCTGTAGGTTTATTAGGTGGGTGTGGGTCCACCCCTGTTAGCTTTACAGCGACAATACAATGAAGAAAAAAGAATACAATGGTATTAATACCAATCCGCAATAATAATTAATCATTTTGCGGGGCTAAACGTGTCGCTACCTGCGTTAAAAAATTTTCATTTAGAACAACTAAATAGCGAATTTTTTGCCTAGCTATCAACAAGTTTCTCCTTCCTCAAAATAGATTACTTAATTAAGCGAATTGGTATAAAGCGTATAAAAAGGGGCTGTACGAGCAAGCTTTTTATGATTTAAAAGAGCCGGCAGCACTTGGCTATAAAAGTGCACAATATACGTTGGCATTCATGTTTTTAAAAGGCCAATACTTGGAGCAATCTACTAAACTCGGAATGGGCTGGCTAGGTGTTGCAAAAGAAGCGGGGGTTGAGAATTGGTCTGCGCAATACGATGCATTTTACAGTGCAGCGACTACGCAGCAAAAACAACAAATAGACGAAACAGTTGAGTTGTATATAACGCAATTTGGCGTTAAAGCACAAAATATGACCTGTCGGCGTTCAACTTCGCCTATGCGTACATTTGGTGAAGTTAAAATTGATTGCACTAAGCACGAAGGTAGCGTTACCGAGCACGACATACAAATAATAGAATAGAGTTATGGCTTTTCTAGCTTCTTTTCAAAGTCGCTTTTAACTATTTCAAGTGCTTTAAGTACTTCTTCTGGAGCAACATCGTGTTGCTCTAGTATCATAATTAAATCTACTGCAAGTTTCATATGTGTAGGGGCTTGATCAAGTGGACTTGTCATTTAACTCTTTCTTTTTTGATATTTGGCTAATGGCAACGTTTATTGCGGTTTGTACACGTTGTTCCATATGTATGCGTTCTGATTGCGGTAAATAAAACGCCATATCTACATCGTAGCGAATATATCGTGGCGGGAGCTGATTTAGTACCGTACAACAAAAGTCAGCCATTACATCTTCATCATATTTTTCATCAAGTTTAAGTTTGATAACTTCCTCGACTACAATCTTTTCGTAATAGTTGTGTATGTCTTCGTGTAATCGCATATTCCCACCGCTTTAAAATAATCAGTTTAATTGAGTCTATACTATGGCTTGCTATAAATCGATAGCGGCTTTAAATAGTTGTTTATGAACATTAATTAGTGAGCTCAAATTACGCTGATAACCTCCGCCTAGGCCGCACATTAGTGGGATTTGGTGTTGCTTACAAAAGTTGAGAGTAAAAAAGTCGCGTTTATATACGCCATCTAGTGATACTTCAAACAAGCCTAACTCGTCTTTTGTGTAAATATCAGCACCTGCATTATACAAAATAATATCGGGGTTATGAATACGCACGCAAAAATCGAGTGCTTGCTCTAATGTAGCAAGGTACTCAGCGTCGGTTGTTTTAGCGGGCAATGCAAAATCGTAGGTGGACTCTTGCTTATTACGAGGAAAATTTTGTTCACAATGAATTGAGCAGGTAATAATTTGGTCATGGTTTTGAGTGATTTGTGCTGTGCCATCGCCTTGGTGTACGTCGCAATCAAAAATTAAAACAGTGTCGGCTTGCTCTGTATTTATTAAATGTGCTGCTGCAATAGCTAGATCGTTAAAAATACAAAAACCGCTGCCGTAATCACTGTATGCATGATGATAGCCACCACTTAAATTAGCCGAAAAACCATGTTTTAGCGCGTGTTCACTACTTTGGATGCTTGCCCCAACTGATAGTAATGTGCGCTCTACCAATTCATTTGAATAAGGAAAGCCCATTTTTTTTATGGCTTTATTGCTAAGAGTCCCATTTAAAAAGTCATCTATATAACGTTGGCTATGACATAGCGAAAGTTGAGATTTGGTTGCTTTTTTAGGCTCTTGAAAGTGAATAGCCGAAACACCTAGGTTTTCTATTTCTGTTTTAAGTAACTTATACTTTTGAATAGGGAATCGATGACGTTCTGGGAGTATAAGGTCTGAATACAATGGATGATAATAAAGCTGCATAGTAAAGTGCGCCTTAACGCAGCTGCTGTTTTTCTACTTGTTGAATTTTATCTTCGGTGGCAGAAATTGCTTTTCTGCAGCGGCCTAATCGAGCGTGTGTGCTTAATATTTCAAGGTTAAGCTTTTGTGCTTTAGCAGGCGAGGCTTTATCCATTTGCATTTTTCGCTCTTCAATCATGAGCACTAAACGGCGTTCAAACTCATGGTTTTGTTTTAATTCGTCGTAAAGCTCATGGGATGATTGCATTATTTTTTGCACAGCTTGCTTATAAACGGTTTGCTTAGGGCGTGGTTTATAATGGCTTTTGTTTTCTTTAACCCAAATAGGCGTTGATTTAATAACATTGAATACAGCTTGTATTTGAGCTGCAATACGTTCAAGCGCGTAGGTATAAGCATGGCGATGCTCGCTTGGCGGTAACCTTGAAACTTCGTCTTCTATTTCTATTACGTAATCGACTAGGTTCATGCTTTTGGTACTAAAAACTGCGCGGTCAAACAAGCTAGGTTGTGCTTGCATGTAACGATTTTTAGAAAAAAGTTTAGCTTTATCAAATTGCTCAGCTTGTTGTTTTAGCGTTGCAACTTGTTGGCGTAGTTTATCTAAAGCCATTGAATGCATATTAAAAGTAAGCCTCGTAAATTAGTTTTAATGCTAAAAGTATAACCAT
Source organism: Pseudoalteromonas sp. SG45-3 (assembly GCF_014164075.1). Lineage (NCBI taxonomy): Bacteria > Pseudomonadati > Pseudomonadota > Gammaproteobacteria > Alteromonadales > Pseudoalteromonadaceae > Pseudoalteromonas > Pseudoalteromonas sp. SG45-3. The sequence goes on from NZ_JACJEN010000015.1 coordinate 74,872, forward strand.
AGTATTAAATACTGGGCGAATAAATTTGCTACCAAAACGTATTGCTGAATGCGCCCCAAACCATGCGCCTAGCATAATAAAAAAGCCCATTGTTATGCCAAGTAAAAAGTTTACATGGCCGAGTGCAACAAAGGTAATTAAAGATATAAAGTTAGACACAAAGTTCATTGAACGCGCTAAACCACAGTTGAGTAGCAGGTTCATTTTGTAAAGCATGCCATTAGAAGCAGTCCAAAATGTACCCGTACCTGGGCCTGCTAAACCATCAAAAAAGCCTAATGCTAAACCTTGTAGCCATTGTTTTATTTTCATCGCTTTGTTTAGTTTAGGAAGTTCATCGCCTTCGGTGGTGCTTAAATTACCAAATAAGCTATAGCCAGCAACTAAAATAATAATAATGGGGAGTAGTTTGTTTAAAAAATCGATACTTAAATGATCAACAATAACAGTACCTATCAATGCACCTATTGCGGTAGCAATAATGGAGGCTGCCCAAAACTTAGGACTAAATAAGTTCTTTTTATAGTATGTATAGCTTGCCGTTAACGAGCCAAAGCTAGCCGCTAATTTATTGGTGCCTAATGTTAAATGTGGAGGTAAGCCAGCAGTTAATAAAGCGGGTACAGTTAACATGCCACCGCCACCGGCGATAGCGTCTATAAAACCTGCGGCAAGTGCAACAGCACATAAAACAGCCCAGGTTGTTGGATCGAGTGCGAGTTCAAACATTAATAATCTATTTGTCTTTTAAAAGGTGGTAGGGTGTCGAGCATGGCTTTACCGTATCGCTTAGTAACTAAGCGTCTATCGAGAATAGTAATACAGCCTTCATCACTCTCTTTTCGCAGCAGTCTACCACAGCTTTGTACCAATTTCTTTGCGGCATCTGGCACGGTAATCGTTAAAAACGGGTTACCACCTTTGCTTTGTACAAATTCTGCTTGCGCTTCTTCTATTGGCGAAGTAGGTACAGCAAACGGAATTTTAGTAATTATTAGGTTCTCTAAATATTTACCTGGTAAATCAAGACCTTCCGAAAGGCTCTGGGTTCCAAATAAAATACTGCCTTTGCCTTCGTCTACATTTTTAGTGTGTAATTTAAGCAATGCTTCTCGCGACATCTCACCTTGTACTAATAAGTTAAAACCTTTTGTTCTAAGAAACTTTGTTACGTGGTCCATTTGCCAGTAAGAAGCGAATAGTACAAGGTTCGCTTTTTTATCATTTAGGTACTCAGGTAAAGTTTTAGCTAGGTGATCACTAAAGTCTTTATCGGTAGGTTCTACTTTAGATACCGGAATACGTAAAGTGGCTTGTTTTGGGTAATCAAAAGGAGAAGGTACTTTAATAAATTTAACGCCTTCTTCTTTAGCAAGCCCTGTTTCGTAAGCAAAGTGATCAAACGAGCCCAGTGCACTTAATGTCGCAGAGCACAAAACAGCGCCCGCGCATTCTCGCCACAATTTATCTTTTAGGTAATAACCGACCTCGATAGGGCAGTCGCTTAATAAGTGGTCGTGATGGCTTTTATATTCAAGACGTTTTATCCACCGTGCATGGGGAGCACCTTCGCCTTTTTTTGCGTAACTAAACCATAGTTTGTTTAGTTGCTCTAACCGGTTTATATATTGCCCGCTTTCGCCTAGTATTGGGTCGGCAACGTAAGGTTTTATATCGCCGTCGCTTACATCTTGGGTAAGGGTGTCGTGCATTTTGTTTAAACAGCGCAGCGCATCTTGCGTGGCTTCGCTTATGTCTTTTGCTTTACTGTGCAGCGATTGTGGAATTTCACCGTGCTCAAAGCGATAAGTATCGTCTTTCGAATATTCAAAGTCAGCATTATCGAGAATATCGCGAACTACTTTTAAATCTTTATTCGCGTCATTAATACTGTCGCAAAGTTTAAAGTTTTGGCCAATGGCTCTTTGCCCCACTAAAACCTTTGCCATTTTTCCGCTAAACTTGGTGAGCTTATCAAGCCATTCTATTGTACCTTTAATTGTTGCTGCGGCCGATGAAAAGTCGCGTGTTATATGTGCTAAATGATGCGCTTCATCAATTACATAAATGGTGTTGTCGGGCTCGGGTAAAATTTTACCGCCGCCTAGGTCTAAATCGGCAAGTAATAAAGAGTGATTAATTACCAGCACATCCATTTGCATTAATTGATTACGAGCAAGCTGAAACGGACACGTTTGATGGGCCTTCATTTGGCGTTGGCATGAATGTTTATCGCACGCTATTAAGTTCCACACTCTATCGGGTACGGTATCGGCCCAGCTGTCTCTATCGCCTTGCCATTTTTTATTCACATATGCGTTATATAGCTCATTCAAACACTTGGTTTCCATTGCGCTCAATGGTGAAGTAAGCGTTGGCATAAAGTCCATTTGTGTTTGACTATCGCCGTTTACAGCATTATGTAATTTGTGAGCGCAAATATAACGATGGCGACCTTTTACCAAATCAAATTTAAAGTCGAGGCCTGAATGCTTTTTAAAAAATGGGAGCTCTTTTGCTATTAATTGTTCTTGCAGTGCAACGGTTGCGGTAGAAATAACTAGCTTCTTTTTTTGCGCTAAGGCAAGAGGCAACGCGCCTAAACAATAGGCAAGAGACTTACCGGTACCGGTGCCTGCTTCAATTACGCAAATGCGCTGCTTTTTATGGTATTCGCCAGCAAGTGTTTTTGCTATTTCGGCTACAAGATAATTTTGACTGCTACGAGGGCGATAATCTTTTAGGTTACTAGCCACATGCTGGTGTACTTGCCTAATTGTTTTTTTTAGTGAGTCAGAAAGCATGGGATGATTTACCTAAAGTATGTATATAATTACAGTGCTATGGATTTTAGAGTTATAAGAGTGTAACTACAAGCAGCTTGTTTACTAATTTAGCCTATTAAGCAGTGGCGTTAGATGATTTGCATATTTTTTCCAGTCAGTCAGCGCTTCTTTGTAAATTGGCTTACGTACTTGTTCTGAACTGGGAGTTAAAACAGGGCGTTGGTTATTATAAAACTCATAACACGCTTGCTCTACTACTAAATTGCAATGTTCAAATAAATCATTAACCGTTTCAGTGAAGTTGTTTATTAAGCTTTCATAATTAATTGTATATATTTCGTCAGGATATACGCTATGCCAATGTGTCATCAGCTTATAATATTCATTCATGTAGTGAGCTAAATCTTCCTGATCGTAGCTATAACTATGGCCTTGTGAAAATGAGTGCTTATAAAGGCTCCATGCAGTCGCTTTTTTATCTCGTTGTACATCGATTATTTTTGCATTAGGGAATAAAGTTTTGATAAGAGCAATATGTTGAAAGTTGACTGGTTGTTTATCAATAAAGTAAGGCTTGTTATTGCGAAAAGGTTCAATGAATTTTAAGTAGCGTTTGGCTAATGTTGCCAAGTGCTCTTGAGTCAAACTATTTAGCTTATAAGGTACGTTGCTTTTTATCTGAAGGTTTTCTAACTCTACTGCAATAGAATTGATTTCTGATAATTCATAGCTAGCGTCAACATGGCTATGCGATGCCAGTATTTGCTCAATAAGTGTAGAGCCACTTCTAGGCAAGCTTACAATAAATATCAGCTGGACTTCATTTTCGGTTGAGGAATGTACTGTATTGGCTACTTTTTTGGTTAGGTATTTTTTACAGCGCTCATTAAAGTCATTAGTAATGTAAGGGGTAAGTGACTTTTGTAAATCGTTACTTATTCTTAGCTGCAAAAAGGCATCTTCGTATCTGCTATGTTGTTCATATGCTTTAGCTAAAGCAAAGTGAAGTTGTGCTCTATTTAATTTATTTGAGTCTATTGTTATCTGCTGTTCTAAATTAGCTATATTGAGCTGAGTGAAAGTATATGTTTTTAAGTTTGCTAAGTTCCAATAGGCTTCGCCGATATGGGGAGCTAGTTTTATTGTTTTGCAATAGTACGCAATAGCACTTTGGTTATTGCCAATTATCTTTTCTATGTTTCCAAGTCTTAAATTGCAATATGCGGGGTAATAATTTTTATTTAACAAAGATTGGTAATTTAGAGATGCATTTTTGAAGTCCATCATTTTTACATAGGCAGCAGCGAGTAAACTTTGGGATTTTGGTAGTAAAGTAACTAATGTGGTCGACCTATTATAAAAGGAGATTAGTTCTAAATATTGCTTTGTATTAAATAATGCTTCAATGTGCGCATCATAAGCGGCTGATTTTGTGCTATTTATATTTATATTATGAGAAGTAATAGCCAAATACGTTTTTAAGTCGTTTGCCTGAAAAGCTATTTTACTTAATAACACTAAAACACGGTATTCATTCGCTACAAGCTTGAGCAACTCATGGGCAATGTTTTCTGCTGGTTTTAATTCTTTGTTTAATAGATGCTGATTCGCTTTATCTAAACGTTGGTTAAACCAAGCAATCATCTCATATTGTTTAATGGCTTGTTGGTATTGCTCTTGCTCTTTTAACTGTCGATGTACTTGGGCTAATACTTGCCAAGCTTGATGGTGCTCTGGTGCAGTTTGAATTAAAGATAATATTATTTTTTTGGCTTGTTGAAGCTTGTTTTGTTGAAGGAGATTATTAGCGTGTTGGATAATTTCAGAAGGGCTCATTGAATGCTCATATTATTTTTTCTTAAGACTAACTTAGAAAGAAATAAAATATAACCTGCTTTACAAATTTTATTTTTGTCGTTTTTTATTACAAGGCTTATTTCATTAATGCACTTAGACTCGGGGTTTATTCTCTCTACAGAAACAGTTGATTCACCTTTGGGCGTAAGTTTTGTTATTTGGCTTTTAACAGAAAAAGGGCCATTAAAAGCAATTAGCTTACCAGAGTCAGTTGTTTTTTTTATCAAGTTAAAGGATAAAGCGACGGTAGAAAAAGTACTGCGGCTCTCAGATGTTTCTTTTGAAATTGTCCCTGTAGAATTAAAAGATTTTCAGCAGGGGACTGTGGCTGGTTGCTACTTTAAATCACTTAAACATTACTACAATGCGTTAAAAGCTCTAAGCGCAGAGGGCATTGTGACATACGAAGATGACATACGCCCTATAGATCGCTTTTTAATGGAGCGATTTATTAAAGGCTCCACATGGGTGAGAGGAGATATTACACATAAAGACGGATATAGGCTGTTAACCAATTGCCAATTTAAAAATAACCCAGATGTAAATCCTAAGTTTAAAACAGTTTCTTTAGACATCGAGTGCAATGGAGAAGGGGTATTATTTTCCATTGGTTTGGTCGGTCATGGCATTGATTGTGTATTAATGATTGGCAGTCCTATTAAATATAGTGATGCAATTGAAATAATATGGTGTGTTGATGAAATCGATCTTTTACAAAAATTACAGCACTTTATAGCAAAAACAGATCCAGATCTTATTATTGGTTGGAACGTCATTGAGTTTGATTTTTCTGTTCTTCACTCCAGAGCTGAAACTCTAGGTATAGAATTGCGTCTTGGACGTAATAACGAAAAAATAAAATTACGAGTAGGCCATTATACTCGATTAACTATACCAGGAAGAGTTGTTATAGACGGTATAGACACGTTAAAAAATGCGACCTACCACTATGATAGCTTTAGCCTGTCAAATGTAGCTGCTAAGGAGCTTGGTGAGAAAAAGTACATCAGTTCAAGTGACCAGCTAGCAGAAATTGAACGCCAATTTAATGATAATAAGTTATCCCTTGCGAAATACAATAGACAAGATTGCGTACTGGTTCTACGTATTTTTAACAAATTAAATTTACTTGATTTTGCTGTTGTTAGGAGTCAATTAACGGGGCTTGAACTTCATAGAATGGGCGGTTCAGTCGCTTCATTTGTTAACCTTTATCTGCCCTTACTTCACCGAAGTGGTTATGTTGCACCTAATTTAGGAGATCATGGCTTAAGTTTTGATAGTCCTGGAGGGTATGTAATGTCTTCAAAACCGGGGTTTTATAAAAATGTACTTGTACTCGACTTTAAAAGCTTATATCCATCAATTATGCGTACTTTTTGTATAGACCCTCTTGGTTTAATTGAGGGGTTGCTCAATCCAAAAGATGCAATTCCAGGATATAATAATGCACTTTTTTCAAGACATAAAAATCATTTACCAGCCCTTATAAAAACTCTATCAATAACAAGACAAGAAGCAAAAGATAGCCAAAAACCTATGTTATCGCAGGCTATAAAAATTATTATGAATAGCTTATATGGAGTGCTTGGTTCTCGGGGATGTCGCTTTTACGATCCACGTCTTTCAAGTTCAATCACACTACGTGGGCACGATATAATGCAAACCACAAAAAAATGGATAGAGGAGTGTGGGTACAATGTAATTTATGGCGATACAGATTCAATATTCATTACTTTGGATGACGGTTTGAATACGCTTCAATGCGATGAAATCGGTAAACAATTAGCTATTAATATCAATCAACAGTGGGTACAAGAAATTAGTCAGAAACACGACTTAGAGAGCTTTTTGGAGATTGAATTTGAAACCTTATACAGTCCTTTTTTTATGCCTACAATTAGGGGGAAAACGATGGGCTCTAAAAAACGATATGTAGGTCAAAAAATTAATAAAAATCACAATGAGCTAGTATTTAAAGGTGTTGAAGCAGTTCGAAGTGATTGGACTGAGTTCGCTCAAGAATTTCAAGTAGAGTTGTTTGAAACTTTGTTCAGTAGTGACTATAAAATAAGCCTTTTAGAGGAGTTAGTTAATTCTTACTCTAGGCGTTTACAAAATGGAGAATTTGACGATAAATTAATTTATAGAAAAAGGTTAGGACAAAATTTAACTGAATATAAAAAGAATATTCCACCACATGTCCAAGCAGTTAAAAAATATAAAGCCCAGAACCCAAACTTTGAGGTGAAACGAGGGCAAATTATAGAGTATGTTTACACATTTGATGGACCAGAGCTCAGTGATACAAATAAAAGACTGAATTATCCTTTGTATATAAAAAAACAATTAGACCCAATAGCCGAAATGATTTTTAGTGCTATGGAAGTGACGCTATCAAAGAGCACTCAAACCTCTCTCTTTTAAGTTACCGTAAGCTAAAAGTTAACCTTTGTGAATTCAATCCCCCCTTTTTTATAATTTCCCTTAATGCAGTAATGGCGCTATTTAATAATACCAATGTAAATTTTTTGATTTTAAAATTGTAATGCTTTAGCTTTGAAAGTGTTGGTAATTAACAATAAGTTAATTTTATGTTGACCGCATTGTATTGCTGGTATTATCATAACGTATGATTACCATTTATTAACAAATGGTAATCAAGCAAAAAATATAAAAAATATAAAGTATTCTGGGAGAATCGAATGTTAAATAATAAAGTTTCAAAAGCAGTTCGCTTAGCGATAGCTTTCGGTACAGCTTCAACAGCTGCTTTTTCAGCAAGTTCGTTTGCTGCTGATGAAGAAAAAGTTGATAAGGTTGAACGAATTGAAGTTACTGGTTCACGTATCAAACGTACAGATATGGAAACAGCTAGCCCAGTGCAAGTAACAACTGCTGAAGAAATTGCTGTTGCAGGTTTTACTCGTGTTGAAGACATGATGAATAGCTTACCGCAACTAGAAGCGTCTAATACTTCTTTCCAATCAAATGGTGCTTCGGGAACTGCAACTCTTGATTTACGTGGTATGGGTCCTCAGCGTACTCTTGTTCTTGTAAACGGTCGTCGTATGCAAGCTGGTGGTATTTACACACAATCAGCGGATATTAACCAAATTCCTGCCGCGCTAATTAAACGCGTAGATGTAATGACTGGTGGTGGTTCATCTACTTACGGTGCAGACGCTGTTGCTGGTGTTGTAAACTTTGTAATGAACGATCAGTTTGAAGGTTTTGAAGTTAATGTAGGTACAACTGCTTACCAACATAATAACGATAATGAATACATGCAAGGCCTAATGGATGATGCTGGCTTTGAATATGAAGAAGGTAATACGGGTCTTGATGGCGCGTCATTTGATTTTGCAGCGACCCTAGGTGGTGCATTTGATAGTGGTAGGGGTCATGCAGTAGCTTACTTTACTTACAACAGACAAAATGAATTACGCCAAGGTGCACGTGACTACTCATCTTGTGCTCTAAATGCTGCTGGTACAGCTTGTGGTGGTTCAGGTAATGCTGTTAACCCTAACTTTTATATCTCAGCTCCTAACGCTGACGGTGTTGTAGACTTTGGTGAAGGCCAGTACGAATACTGGACTCTAGGTCAAGATAGCAGCTTTATTCCTTCAGTTGGTAATACATATAACTACGCGCCAATTAACCACTTTATGCGTCCTGATGAACGTCATACATTAGGTATGTTTGCTAACTACGAAATCAATGATAGCTTCCGTCCGTTCATGGAAGCAATGTTTATGCGTAACCGCACTACAGCGCAGATTGCTGAGTCTGGTACGTTCTTTAATGATAATTACTCAATTGATTTTGATAGCCCATTATTAAATGATACACAACGTGCACAACTAACTGAGCGCTTTGGATTGACTTCTGGTGATCAGTTTGCAACTTATATTGGTAAGCGTAACGTTGAAGGTGGCCCTCGTGCAGACAGCCTTGAACATAACTCTTTCCGTTTAGTATTAGGTAGTAAAGGCGAAATTAACGACCTTTGGTCTTACGAAGCATTTGCTCAATACGGTTCAACTTCATCTTCTTCAGCATATGAAAATGATTTCTTTGGTCCGCGTATAATCACCGCTTTATCAGCAAATGGTGAAGATTGTAGCGCGACTTCTGGTTGTATTCCGTACGATGTTTTTCAGTTTGATGGTGTAACAGAAGAAGCTGCACAGTCACTTACTGGTACGGCAATCTTGAACGGTGTTACTGAGCAATTGATTGTAAGTGGTTTTGTTACTGGCGAATTCGATTTCTCACTTCCATCTTCAGAGTACCCAGTTGCTGCAGTATTTGGTGCAGAGTATCGTGAAGAAACATTCAGTAGAACAGCTGATGAAGTATATGCACAAGGTCTATTACTAGGCCAAGGTGGTACTACTAAGAGTTTAAATGGTGGTTATCAAGTACGTGAAGTGTTTGGTGAGCTTAGCCTACCAATCGTTGAAGATTTACCATTAGTTGAAAGTTTACTTGTTGAATTAGGCTACCGTTGGTCAGACTATAGCACTTCAGGTGCTGAGCCGACTTATAAAGTGGCAATGAACTGGGATGTAACTAGCGATTGGAAAATTCGTTCAAGCTACAATCGTGCAGTTCGTGCAGCAAACAATGGTGAGTTATTTGCTCAACAAAGCACTGGTTTATGGGCCGGTACTGATCCATGTGCTGGTACACCAAGCCTAACAGCTGCTGAGTGTGCAAATACAGGTGTTTCTGCAAGTCAGTATGGCAATGTAGGTAAGAGCCCTGCGGATCAATATAATGCTCTGTTTGGTGGTAATCCAGATTTATCTCCAGAAATTGCTGATACTATTACTTTAGGTGTTGTTGGTAACCCATTTGAAAACTTCAACTTCTCAATCGATTACTGGGATATTGAACTTGAAGACGCGATTGGTAATATTGACCCAGAAATTCTAGTTACACAATGTGGTAAAAGCGGCGCGGCTGTATTTTGTGATAACGTAGACCGTACACCTGGTAGTGGTAGCCTTTGGATAGGTTCTGGCCAAGTTGTTGCTACAAATACTAACTTAGGTAATATCCATTACGAAGGTATCGATTTAAGCGCAAACTACGATATGGAAATTGCTGAAGGTACATTAAAAACTAGTATCATTGGTACCTACATGTTAACTAAGGAATTTGATAATATTCCTGGTGTAAGTGAAGTATATGACTGTGTTGACTCATTAGATAACGGTTGTTTCCCTCAACCAGAATGGCGTCATGTTGTATCTGCTAGCTACGACACGGGCAGCTGGTGGAGAGCTACTGCTAAATGGCGTTTCTTCAGCGGTGTAAACGATTACACTGGTGCTGATACATTAGTACAAGACGACGGTATTAGCTCACAAAGCTATATTGACCTTAAAGGTACATTTACTATTAATGATTACACGTCTTTATTAGTAGGTGTTAACAACGTTATGGATAAAGAGGCACCTCTAGTTGGTGGTTCATTATCAACAAACGCAAATGCTATTGCTGGTTACTACGATTCGTTAGGTCGTTACTTCCATGCGAGCCTTTCATTAAAATTCTAATTTGAATTAATTAATGTATATTAAGCGAGCTTAGGCTCGCTTTTTTTATGGGGAAAAAATGAAATCGGTAAAAGAAAGTTTACTGTTTGCAATACAGCAATTGAATAGTGGAAAGATTGTGGCAGGAAAAGCAACCCTAGAAGGTTTATGCGACAACCCTGAAGTTAATGAGCAAGCTTTAGCTGTATTGTTTAAAGTAGCTATGAATGAAGGAGATTTACTAAAAAGTAAGGAAGTTTGTAGAAGACTCATTTCAATAGTCCCCAAAAAATTCGATTATGTAAATACTCTTTGTCAGTTATATGCCGCCAGTAATGAATTCTCTTTAGCAATAGACTTACTTAAAAAATACACTGAAATAGTACCGGATAGCGCAATGTCGTATTTTCAATTGGGTGAAATGGCAAAAAAAGATGGCAATGGTATTCTTGCAAGTACATCTTTCTTAGCAGCTATCGAGCTTGGTTACCACGACATATATACCGCTTATGTGGAGTTAGCATCCGTCTACTCTGAGCTTTTAATTGATTATGGGACTGCGACTAATTATTTACAGCAGGCAATTACAGTTGAACCAAATAAAATTAATGCCTATTTTAATCTTGCTAATATATATGAGCAGCTTGGTGATAAGCAAAACTGTTTAAAGAGCTTTAATCAGGTATTAAAGATAAATCCTTTATATGGTCTGGCGCATGCGAGAATTGCTGATATACAAACATTTAATAAAAAAGAAGCGTTAGAATACGAACTAAAAAGCCTATCTATTTTAGAAGCTACAGAAGATGATGTATTAAAAGCTGATATGTATTATGCGCTTGGGAAAGCCTTTGACGATAGCAAAGATTATGAAAAATCATGGTCTTATTATACTAAAGCCAATAGTTTTAATCGAAAATATATCCCGCAATACAACAGGGTTGATATCGAACATCAAGTAAGTAACACACTAGCAAGAGAGCTTAGTAACGTAAAAAGTAAGACTGGCGATATTTTTCCAATTATTATTTGTGGCATGTTTAGGTCTGGTTCAACCTTAATAGAACAAATAATTTGCACTTCTGAGGTGATTAGCAATGGAGGAGAGATTGATTACTTGCATAAGCAACTATTCAATCTAATTGATAAGCCTAAAGTGCTGTCAAGCACGGTTAACTCAACATTATTTCAGCAAGGTTATGAGAAAGAATTAAAGTTAAGAGCGGGAAAAAGTAGTCTTGTTACTGATAAACGGCCTGAGAACTACTTATACATTGATATAATTAAAATGATGTACCCTGAAGCAAAAGTTATTTGGACACAGCGCGATATTAGAGATAACAGTTTATCAGCTTACTTTCAACATTTAGGCCCAAGTTTGAATTATGCGACCGCACTGAATGATACAGTGCACTATCATAAAGCGCAGCAGCGTGTTAAAGCACATTGGCTAAAAAAGTATCCTAATGATATTTTTACAGTCAATTATGATGAACTTGTTTCAAAGCCCGAGGGGGTATTATTGCCTCTGTTCGAATTTTTAGGCGTAAAATATCAAGGTGAAAGCGGTTTATTTCATCAACAAAAAAATATTGTAAGTACTGCTAGTGTTTGGCAGGTGAGAAAGCCTCTTTATACATCTTCATCGGGAAGATATAAAAATTTCAGTAGATATATTAAAGAAAGCTTATCTATTTCTGATTTTGAAGAGTTTAATAATGTATTAGATTAATCACTGAGAGTATTCAGCACTCAATAGAGCGCTGAATACAATTTAATTATTTAGTGGGTAAGTCTTTTATTTTAACACTACTACTATTGATTTTTTTCTTGAGACGAAGCTGATTAATTTTGTCTAATACAGCAGGTGAAAAGCGAGATTGAGAGCTAACTTTAGAGGATAACATATCGCTTAGGAAGCTAAGATTCATAGCGCCTGCACCAGGCACGTTACTATTGCCTACTACAGCATTTAGTAAGGCCGCTTTGTTGGTGGCATTACCCTCACCAAATGAGCGCTCAGTGCCGTATATGTCGGTTACATTCCAGTCCTCAATAGCTAGAATTAATTCTTCCGAATCTTCTACTTGTGAGTTAATAGAAGAATCAGAATAGTTTAAAATATGCTTTAGTAGATCGTTCTCAAAGTCAGGAAATAAAATTTTTGCTTGATCATAAAAAATAGAAACGTTTAGACGATTTCTTTTAACTTGAACGCCTCGGTTGGAGTTTACAAACTCTTCAGCATTACCTGAAAGTTGTTTATATACCTTATCAGCTGTGTAAGCTTCGTTACGTAAATTCGGACTTCCGATTATCCCTTGATAGAAGCCATACATTACTATTTTCTTATTCCCAAATTTCTTAAAAACGATATCATGTTGAATATTATTAAGTGACAAGGTATGGCCTGAAACATTTATAAATTTATCGTTTAGTATTGAGCTTTCACCTTCGAGTAATTTTTTTGCATTTCGAACTGGGTAATGTTCAATTAACTTTTCAATAATGGCTGTATTATATAAGTTTAGCCAATAAGCTAATTGCTCATCTAAGGTTAATGCGTTTAAAGGGACTTCTTCAGGTACTTTTTCTAGGCTTTGGCGAATTACTTTAAAACCTAGCTTAATATCCGATTTTACAACTTCTTCGAAATAAAAGCGGTTAGCCTCTAAAGCCGTATCTCTGTCTCTATTAGACCGTAACCTTGTGCCATTACCTACTATTGGTTTTAGAATAGTCCTATCAGATAAGCCCATGTCAATAACGGTTAACTCTAGAAGTTGGTCTAGGTCTTCATAAGATATGCTTATATCCCTATTTAAGCCAAAATCTGAAAACTCTTCGGGTAAAGAGAATTCTTCAGCTTTCACTGGAATAAAAACAATAGCGATTATAAGTAGCAAGCATTTTATCATGATCAATCCTTTGTTTTTGTTTATTTTTATAGCACTAGTTTGAATTTCAATCAACTAGATTAACCAATTGGCATAATATCGCTAGGTATTGTTAAGCGAGGTCTATCGCTTTTAAGCTCATTTGTGCCATGCCAAATATAGCTAGGAAAAATGATAATTTGTCCACTTTCAGGGCATATCTCGCGATCTATTGATTCTCTTTTTCCTAGATCAAGACATGTTTCTCCTAACTTTAACCAGCCATTTTTAAGTGGATCATTTTTACTCATTTCATCAGGTATAGAAATATAGCTGGGTGCTGACAACCAACCGTGAGGATGAATATGATTGGCATGATATCCTCCATTTTCTAGTTTTACTGACCAGCTGCCTTTGGCAGTAAAGTTTAGGCTATTTCTTGCCGTTAATGGGTGCATACTATCTGCTGGTAAATCATTTAAGTAAGTAGATATACATGACTCCATTGACTGCTTAAATAATGAGAGTAACGTATTTGAGCGATAGAGTAAGTGTCCTTCAGTTTGACTTCCTCTTCTAACACTTTGGTCAAGCGGGTCTTGTTCTTTAGTGTGTAGAGTAAGTAATAGTTCCTTGAGTTCCTTCCCAAAAGAGTCAAACGACTTGTAGCCTTTAGGCGTAGGTAGAGCCATTGTTTTAACAAACATATCGTAATTAGTTAACCAATGATATTTATCGTCTTTAGCTAAGCGCCAAGCTGTGGATAAATAAGCCCAGATTTCTTGATTAAAAGGGTTGTGTTTAACTGCAGTGTTTAAGTGCAATATTGCTTTTTTATATTCAAAATTTTCAATACAGTAGTTTGCCAAATCTACACTATATCTTGCTGATTGGGGAGCCTGTGATACAAGCTCATCTAATATAATGAATGCTTTATCACTTTGCCCATGCTTACCTAAAATGATGCCATGAGCATGTTTTATGTCTAAGTTATCAGGGAAGAGCCTAATTGCTTGTGAAGATACATCAAGGGCTTGATTAAAATCTTTAAAATGTAAAAGCTGAGCTAGTTGTGATTGAACTAGTTGTGGGTTTTTAGCATGATTTAAGAATGTACTATTGTAGGAGCTCATAAGGGCTGATTTGTTTGCACGATCCCAGTATAATTTATTTAAACACTCATGCGCAGGTATATAGTTAGGAGCCTGTTCAAGACATCGTTTTAAATACTGCTCACAGAGCTCAAACTTTAGTAAATCATAGTAAGTACAGCCAATCAAAAAGTTAACCTCGGGGCTATACTTGTTCTGCTTATCGCTTAGCATTAAAAATATATCTAAAGCATTGTCAAATTTACCCATATTGCGAAAATTACAAGCACGTTTATATTTAAATAAAAATTGATTTTTTAAATCGGCAGGTAAAGACAGATAATAGCTTTCAACTAATTCTAAGTCACCCAAACGTTCTAGTAATTCAAGCTTTAACCAGTGATATCTCTCTTTTAAGGTTTCATCAGATACGGTTTTAGAAAGTTCCTTTTTTGCTTGTAACAACTGGTTGGTTTTGATCAAGCTTTCTATAAAATTCAGAGATACCTTTTTGCTTAATGCCAAATATCTTGTGTTTTTTAAAAAGTTTAAACATAACGAATGTTTAGCAGTTCTGCACAGCAAGTTTGTATAGTTTTCAATTAGAGGGAGGGATGAAGGAAACTTATTTACTGCGTAAGAATATGTTTGTTCGGCATTTTCATTTTGGTTAAGTGCGCTATATGTAGCGGCAAGTAAAATATACCAATCAACAGTTTTAATATCACATTTGTTTAAAAAAAGAATAGCTTGGTTATATTGGCGTGAATTATAAGCAGCGAGCGCAGAGTTAAGAAAGTTAGACATAAAACACCCTATTTTTCGTACCATGTTAACAGGGTGTTTTTTAAAGTTAAATAATAAAATTTATTAAAGGTCTTTTATTTTTACAGAGCCACTATTATCAGTTTCTTTTAGCTTGAGAGCTCTAATTTTTTCGAGCATTTCTGGAGAAAAGCGGCCAAAGTCCATCGTTTTCTCCGAAATAGAATTAGATAAAAAGCTTATGTTAACAGCACCTAGTCCTGAACCTGCGCCATCAGCTCCTATTGGTTTTGATGAGTTATTTGCAACAGCATTGAGCATGGCGGCAGGATTTGTTGACGCTGCGCCACCAAACTTTCGCTCTGTGCCATAAATATCAGTGATTCTCCAATCTTCAATACCTATTTTAAAGCTCTTAGCATATTTTATATCAGAGCTCATTGGCGGGTTTGCATAGTCTTTTAGGTGCTCTCGTAAATCTTTCTCGAAGTTTTCGAATAATGGTTTAACTTGCTCATAGTACTTAGAAGCATAAAGGCGATTTTTTCGCTTGATACTAGTTCCTCTATTTGAATTGACGAATTCTTCAGCGTTTTCAACTAATTGATGATAAACCTTGTTTCCTTTATATGCTTCGGCACGAATGTTAGGACTTCCTATATTTCCTTGATAAAACCCATACATAACTATTGGTTTTTTTATACCAAACTTTTTAAAAACAATATTTTGTTGTATATCGTTTAAAGAAAGTTTATGGCCAGCAACATTTAAAAACTCATCCTCTAAAATTGAATTGCTGCCAAAGAGTAAATCTTCTGTATCGCGAATAGGATAGTGTGTGATTAGTTTTTCTAACATGGCTGTATTGTAAAGGTTTAACCAATAAGCAAGTTGCTCATCAAGGCTGAGTTCGTTAAGTGAGATTTCATTTGGCAGACTTTCTAGGCTAACTCTGATCTTATAAAAACCGTCTTTAATCTCTGATTTTGTTACTTCTTCAAAGAAGAAACGATTTGCTTCTAATGCTGTGTCGTTATTTTTATGCGACTTCATTCTTGTACCGATGGAGGCTTGAGAATTTAGTTTGGAACGATCTGATGCTCCAGTATCAATTACAGTAAAACTTAGAAGAGTATCTAAGTCATCATATGAGACAGTAATATCTCTATTTAAACTAAAATCTGAAAATTCTTCCGGAAGCTCTTTTAAGTCAGCGAAAGCCGAGAATGAGATAGTGAGTATTAAAATACATACGAGGCGAGTTTTCATAGCAATTCCTTTGTTTGTTAGGAACACCATAATCTACAAATGTTAATTCACTTTCAAGTTTTGCTTACATTTAATTTCATTTTATTAGCATAGCACCAAAAAGTGGAATATTGCTCTTTGGTTAATGGTGATGATATCGCAATGTGTTAGTTTTTTGTTTCTTTAAGTTGTTGTAAATTAATGTGTTTTTTCGTTGTCAAAGTGTTGACCTTTTGCTTGAGTTGGGCCTACTATTCAAACCGAAATAGGTACTGTGATGAATTGCAGACCGTTTTGAAAACAAAATAATTAAAAAATATTCTAGGGAGAATCCAATGTTAAATAATCAAGTTTCAAAAGCTGTTCGCTTAGCGATAGCTTTTGGCGCGGCATCTACAGCTGTATTTTCTGCAAACTCGATAGCTGCTGACGAAGGTGTAGAAAAAGTAGAGCGTATTCAAGTTACTGGTTCACGCATAAAGCGAACTGATATTGAAACAACTGTACCAATTACATCAATTGGCCGAAGCGATATTATTCAAATGGGCGCATTGAATGTAGCCGATGTTTTGAATCAATCTCCGGTCACTATCGCTGGTTCAAATCAATCAAATAGTGCATTCGGTACTACAGGTGTTGGTCTTAACACTACGTCTTTACGCAACTTAGGTTCCTCAAGAACTTTAGTGTTAGTGAATGGTCGTCGCTTTGTATCAGGTGTTTCTCCTTCAAGCGGTTATGCGGTTGACTTAAATGCAATACCAGCATCAATGATTGAACGTATTGATATTCTTAAAAGTGCTTCTTCAGCAGTTTATGGTTCAGATGCTGTTGCTGGTGTTGTGAACATAATTACGCGAAGCGATTTTGAAGGTGTTGAAGTTAACGCTCAAACAGGTGTTTCAGATGAATCTGATCGCGAAAAATATTCTTTAAACCTTACTGCTGGTAATAGCTGGGATTCAGGTAGTGTAACAATTGCTGCTGGATATGATGATGATAAGGGTTTGAAGTCATCCGATCGAGACTTCTCAAGGTATGATGAAGCTATATTTTTGAATGATGAAGGTGGTGAATATGTAGGTGTTCAAAACTCTTCATACCCACCTCAAGGCCGTGTTGGCGGATATAATGCAGATGGTACACCATATGTAGGTGATGAGAATTCATTCAATCGTGCATCTTACAGACAGTTAGTGACTCCGCTTGAGCGTAAATACGCAGCAGTTAACTTTAAACAAGATATTTCAGATAGTGTTCACTCTTTCACGGAAGTAAACTGGAATTCATCTAAAACATACAACTCGACTATTGAACCGACTCCTTTCACTACGGATGATGTATATCTACCTTCACGTGGTGGCGTTGGTGGTATTAAGCTGGGAAGCCCTTTAGTTCCAGATCTTTTACGCCAAAATTTAATGTCTGATAATCCTGATTTGACAATGGATGATAATATCCCAACGCTAGTTCGCCGTATGGTTGAGTTTGGTGCTCGCTCAACAGATTTAGAGCGTGATACTATTCGTATTGCGACAGGTATAGATTGGGAAATTAATGACAACTGGCTTTTAAACTCTTATATCTCATGGGGTAAAACTGACCAGCGCCAAGAAAATGGTGGTCAAATAAATGTTGAACGTGCTGCAAATGCATTAGATGTATATACTAATGCAGAAGGTAACGTTCAATGTTCTAATGATTTAGCAGTACTTCAAGGGTGTGTGCCTTTAGATTTGTTCGGTGCAGGAACTTTGTCTGATGAAGCCGTTGCATATGTAAGATCACCTGCAAAATCTCAAGGTCAAGTTGAGCAGTTTATATTTTCAACAACCCTTTCTGGTGAATTACCAATTGAGTTAGAAGGTGGTATGGTTGGGCTAGCTGTTGGTGCAGAACATCGTCTTGAAAAAGGTTCATACTCTCCAGGTGATTTAGCGCAAACTGGTGCTTCAAGTACAAATAAATCTGAGCCTACAAATGGTAGCTTCTACACTAACGACGTTTTTGTTGAAACTGTTTTACCAGTTCTAGAAAATGTTGAACTAGATTTAGCCGCTCGCTATTCGGACCATGAAATTGTTGGCGGACAAACAACATGGAATGCAGGTGTACAATACTCTCCTACAGATACAGTAAAATTAAGAGCATCAGCAGCACGAGCTATTAGAACTCCAAATATTGCTGACTTATTCGGTGGTAGAGGCGAAACTTTTTCAGGTGTTGCAGATCCTTGTGATGCAATTACTGCATCATCTACAGGAAATGTAGCTGCTAATTGTCTTTCTATCGCTGAAGTGGCTAATAGAGTTGCTGCTGAAGGCGCATTCAATTTGACAACTATTGAACGTCAGAGCACTGGTGGTTATATTGGTGGTAATGAAGATGTAAAAGAAGAAACATCTGATTCATTTAGCGTTGGCGCTATTTGGCAAGTAACAGATGAATTTTCATTAACGCTTGACTACTACGATATTGCTGTAGATGACGCTATTGCTACTACTGCTAGAACAACTGTATTGAACCGATGCTATGGTGTTGATCCATCTGACTTTGATGCTACATGTGGTGGGGCAATACGTGATACAAGAGGTGCCTTGACAGAAGTTAGCTCAGGGACTAGCAATGAAAATGATTTAAGCACAAAAGGTTTAGATATAGAATTAAGTTATAAGCAAGAATTTGCTTTCGGGCAATTATCAGCGGACTTGATATGGAATCATTTGTATGAGTATGTTGAAACATCAATTGAATCTGGTGAAGAGATTGATTACAGAGGTGAGGTATTAACTCCTACTAATCGTGCAAATTTAAATTTAGGCTATACAGTTGATGACTTTGCAGTATCATGGCGCATGAAGTATTGGGCAAGCTCAAATGATAGTAATATTGAAGGGAATCAAAATTTTTCAACGGGAGCCCCTTTAGACAAGTTTAATCGCTTCCCGACTGTTATTTATCACGATCTATCAGGTACTTATAACATCACTGCTGGAACAGACGTTACTTTGTCAGTTCGGAATGTTTTCGATAAGCAACCTCCTGTAGCAAACCAAAGTTCAGTAAGTGGAGCATCAGGTATAAACACTGTTGGTGAAGCTTATGACGTAACTGGTCGTTACTTCCAATTGAGTTTTACTACTAAATTCTAATTGTTATTTATATAAGAACGATAAAAACCGCGATTTTAATCGCGGTTTTTTTATGAATAAATTTTATATACATTAATAAATTATGTGCCGTAGTTATTTTTGAAAAATAGCCTTATACTAAAAAAGAATATTTAAATAATTCCAATCACACAATTTAGCGAGATATAGATGAAAGAAGTCCGATCTTTTATTAAAACAGCATCATTAACAGAGCTTGAAAAAGCCCAACAGCTTATCAATGATGCAATTTCAAAATATACCCAGCAGCAAAAAGCGAAACAGGAAGTTTTGGATCTTTTAAAAGAAAAAGGACTTACGCTAGAAGATTTACAAGATGGAGCATCAGACAAGCGCACTAAAGTTAAGCCTAAGTACCGTATGGAACTTAATGGTGAGACTATTGAATGGACTGGCCGTGGCCGTCGTCCTAAAGCGTTTGAAGGTGTTGAGCTTGAGAAATTTTTAGCCTAAAGCTAAATATAAGAGAAGCTTCGGCTTCTCTTTTTTGTTTACCTCTCAATAAAATATAATCAAAGTCTAAATATCATAGCAGTAATTTGCTAAAATCCCCTTATTAAAATCTATTTGTTTTCCCATGAGCTATAAACTAAGACCTTACCAACAAGAAGCTGTAGAACGCACCGTTTTACACTTTAGAAAGAGTAATGATCCTGCCGTTATTGTACTACCAACCGGCGCAGGTAAGAGTTTGGTTATTGCTGAACTTGCGCGTATAGCTAAGCAAAAAATATTAGTGCTTGCTCATGTAAAAGAGCTGGTAGAGCAAAATTCACAAAAATATAAAAGTTTTGGTTTAGAGGCGAGTATATTTTCAGCAGGCTTAAAAGAAAAATCATTAAACCATCAAGTAACCTTTGCCAGTGTGCAATCACTTTCTCGTAATTTAAACAAATTAAATGAGCATTATTCATTACTTATTATTGATGAATGCCACAGGGTAAATGGGGATAAAAAAAGTCAGTACGGTAAAGTAATAAACAGTTTAAAAGAGTATAACCCTCAGTTAAAAGTATTGGGTTTAACAGCAACACCTTATCGGTTAGGAATGGGGTGGATATACCACCACCATTATCATGGTTTTGTTAAGGGTACTCAAGAAAGTCCGTTTAAAAGTTGTATTTTTGAATTGCCGCTCAGGTATATGATCAAACATAATTACTTAACGCCACCTAACGAAGTTGATGCAGCAATTAGCCATTATGATTTTTCGTCCTTAGATAGCAATGCATTTGGGCAATATACGACTGATGACATGAATGCGCTTTTAAAAAACAGTGAGCGCGCAACGCAGGCTATATTACAGCAAGTAATTCAATACAGTGAAGAGCGCGAAGGTGTTATGGTTTTTGCCGCCACGGTAATGCATGCCCAGGAAATATTAAGCTACTTGCCAGCTCATCAAAGTGCACTAATCACAGGTGATACGCCAAACACTGAGCGCGATAAAATCATTAAGCAATTTAAAGCTAAGCAATTAAAGTATTTAGTTAATGTTTCGGTATTAACTACAGGGTTTGATGCGCCACATGTCGACTTTATAGCTATTTTAAGACCTACAGAATCAGTTAGTTTATATCAACAAATTGTGGGGCGAGGTTTAAGGTTATCTGAATCGAAAACGGATTGCTTAGTAATAGATTATGCTGGCAATGGTTTTAATTTATTTCACCCAGAAGTAGGTGATAAAAAAGGCGATAGTGATAATGAACCTGTGCAGGTACTTTGCCCAGGTTGTGGGTTTGCGAATATATTTTGGGGTAAAACAGACTCCACTGGCAAAGTAATAGAGCACTTTGGCAGGCGTTGCCAAGGCCTGTTAGAAGATGATGATGGGCATAAAGAGCAGTGCGATTATCGTTTTAGGTTTAAAGAATGTGAGCAGTGCGGTGCCCAAAATGATATTGCTGCACGTAAATGCCATGATTGCGGCGCGGTAATGGCCGACCCTGATGATAAGTTACGCAATGCATTAAACTTAAAAGACGCACTTGTGCTTCGATGTAGTGGGTTATCGGTAACTCTAATTAAAGATGAACTTATTAAAGTAACGTATTTTGATGAAGATGGCGCAAGTTGCGATGAGGTATATAACCTCGCAAATAAGGGCGGGCAATTTATATTTAATAAGCAATTTGGTCTACGAGTAGGACTTGGACAAACACCTATTAATTTTAAAACTGCACCGCAAGTAGTAAGCGCACAATTTGAATTAGTACCACCAGATTTTGTTATTGCACGAAAAAGCAAAAAGTATGGTTGGAAAGTGGCTGATAAGCTATTTGACTATAAAGGCAATTTTAGGAAGGCAAATCAGTTAAGCCGCTAAGCTTAACTGATAGAGTACATTGAACTAATACAATTAAAAGGCAACTAAGCCTCGTCACCGTCCATTAATCCCCAGCCGTCACCATATCCATTAAAGCTATTAGCAATGCTTTCAATGTATTGCTCAGCTTGGCCTAAAAGGGTGTGCTCTGGCACCATTTGTACTTGAGTGATTACTTCCCAAACGCCAGTGTCTTTACATTTTTCAAGTTCAGCCTTTTGAACTAATGCATCAGAGACTATTTCTTTAGCAAATTTTTCAGCATCGGCTTCTTGTTCAAATAAAATAAAAAAATCGACTTGGTGCATTTTATTTAAATCAATGCCAGCAGCGGCTATTTCGGCTAAAAGTTGGCCGTTATCATCATCAGGGAATTGCATTAAAAACTCATTTAAAATTAATTTTGTATTCGTAGGCACTATTGTAACTAAAATATTGTCTTAACGCGTACTAATTTTAATTATGCTGATACTTATTCAAAGTTAAATTTACGCATTAGATTGTCATTAAGTTAATGTGTTGCTCATTATGGCTATGCTAATATGCGCGTAATCAGCCAGTTTTATGTAAGATATTAAAAGTAAGGATATTTACTTGTTTATTAAGTTTTTACGTTGCATATGTGTTGTGAGCGCTTTAATTGCGACAAATAGCTATGCGGCAGAAAAAGTCATAGAAGATTACGAAATTAAAGGGTTAAGTGGTGATTTAGAAAATAACGTAGCCCTTTATCTCAAGCAATTAATTGGTGAAAAACCAACCCGTACACTTCGTCGTTATGCCCAAAAGCAAGTACAAAATAGCATTAAAGCACTTGGTTATTATAGCCCGACCGTCGAGGTTATTTATGATAAAGACGACAGCGAGTTAATTGTTAAAGTTGAGCGAGGTCCTGCAACTCGCATAGAAGCAATTAATATTACGCTAAACGGCGATGGCCAAAATGATCCACAATTACAGGCATTAATTAAAAATACCAACTTAAAACAAGGTGATGTTTTAAATCATGGTAGATACGACTCTGCTCATAAAAAAATAGAATCTATGCTATTGGAGCTTGGCTATTTTGATGCAAAGTGGCCAGCGCGCAAATTAGAAGTGTCACTTAATAAAAATAGTGCTGTTATTACTTTTGTAATTGATACTGGGGTTAGATACCAGTTTGGTGATATAAAAATAGCTAGTAATACGCCTGCTGAAAAATACATACGCTCGCTTGCGCCTTTTACTCAGGGTCAACCTTATAAATCAACACATATTGCTGACTATAATTTGGATTTATCAAGCACCCCTTATTTTGCAAGCGTGCGCGTTTACGCCGATATTGCTGCGCGTAAAAATAGCCAAGTACCTATTAAGGTAGATGTGTTGCATAAGCCTGCAAATAGCTATGAAATTGGCGGCGGTTTTAGTACTGACTTAGGGCCCAAAGTGCGTTTTAAATGGAGTAAACCGTGGATCACAGAAGACGGCCATTATCTCGAAACTAATTTAAATGTGGCGCAAAAGCAGCAAGATATTTCCATGGCTTATACCATTCCAGTTGATGATCCGAATGATGATTTATGGCGTTTTTCTGCTGGATATAAATTAGAGGATGAACTTACAAACGATACCTACAGTGAAATACTCACGGGGCAAATTCAGCGCCAATGGTTAACCGAAAATAAGTGGGTGCGTACTGCATTTTTACGCCGCGACCAAGAAACCTACCGCATCGGTGATGAAGAGGAAGAAAGCACCGAAATGTTAATGCCGGGCATTAGCTACGCCCGCAAAAAATCAAAAGGCGGCACGACTCCATACTGGGGAGAGCAGTGGCTTATATCTGCTGAGTTTGGTTTAGATGATGTGCTTTCGAGTACTAATCTGATTAGGGTGCAAATGCAACATGCGTGGTTACGTACATACTTAGATAAGCATTTAGTGTTTTTAAAAGCAAATGTTGGTGCAATGCTTGTTGATGATATTGAAAACGTACCTTACTCACTGCGTTTTTACGCAGGTGGCGATCAAAGTGTTCGTGGTTTTGCGTACCAATCAATATCGCCAGAAAATGATGATGGCGACCTCATCGGTGGTAAATACTTACTAACCAGTACAATAGAGTACAACTATCAGTTTGCTCAAAACTGGCGCGCAGCTTTATTTGTTGACGGTGGTACAGCAACGAATGATTTTTCTGATGACTTTGAAGTAGGCGCTGGTTTTGGTTTTCGCTATTTAACACCCGTTGGCCCAGTGCGTATAGACCACGCTTGGGGATTAACAAAAGAAAGTAAAAGCACACGTTTAAGTATTACCATAGGGCCAGAAATTTAATGTCAGTATTAAAAAAGATAACAGCCGCCGTAAGTGCTATTTTTGTCACGTTAGTTGTTGCACTATTTTGTTTGTTATTTACCGCACCCGGTAATCAATTTATTGCTTATAGTGCAAACAAAGCGGTAGATGGACTACATATCGTAATTAAAGATGGCCGTTTTATTTATAATGATGCCTTTAATGTGCGCTTTACTAGCAATGGCTTGGATTTTAATGCACAACAATTGAAAATTGATTTGTTTTGGTGGCAGTGCGATGGAATTTGTATAGATAACTTAAGTGCTAAATCTATAAATTTAACATTACCAAAAACTGCAGAGTCACAAGAAGAAGCCGCTGCAGAGCCGCTTGAAAAAATCAGCTTACCTTTTAATATTGCTGTAAAAAACATTGCGATCAATAAATTTACTCTAGAGCACCCAAGTGCAAACGTAAGCGTTAATCACTTTAAACTCTCAGCAAAAGCAGAGGGTTCAAAGCTGACGGTTAAAAGCCTGAATATTCCCACCATACTTGTTGCTTTAAAAGAGCAAGAACAAGATGCGAAAACACAAACGGCGCAAAATACTCAAGCGCCTTTAACGCACCTACCCGCATTACCTAATATAGAATTTACTTCGCCACTTGACTTAGTTGTTGAAGACTTTGAAATAGCTAACATTACGATTGAGCAAAACGAAGCCCAACATGTTATTGAAAACATCTCGCTGCAATTAAGTGTGGAAGATGCGGTTATTAATTTAGAGTCATTCTCAGCAAAGTATGAACAGTGGCAGCTTAATACGCATCTTAACGCTGAGCTTGCAGGGAACTTGCCCGTAAAAGGGGATGTTGTTTTACAAAGTGATGAGCACCAAGCCAATTTGCAGTTGAATGGTGACTTATCAAATCTAAACTTAAATTTAGAAACGCAGGGGCAATATCCACTTAGTTTAACGGCAACGGCAAATTTAAAGCAAAAAAACTATCCGTTTGAGTTAAATGGCAAAATTAAACAGTGGCTTATTGATGCACAAAGTAATGAGCTTAAAGTGCGAAATGTAAGCCTCAATGCACAAGGTAATGCCGACGATTACCAGCTTAGCCTGCAGGGGAATAGCCAATTAGGCGCGTACCCAGCTGTTGACTTAAATACCCAATTAAAAGGCAGTCTCACCAAAGCAACTTTACAAGCGCTAAGCATTAAAGCGAACGAAAGCAGTGCAACTATAAAAGCCAATGTTGATTGGCAAAAAGGCATACAGGCTTACTTTAATGGCACGCTTGCTAACTTAAAAGCGCAGTACTTAACTGATGCCGCTACCAGTGATATTTCAGGACAGTTTAAAGGCTCGTTTAATGCAGCTGACGACAAGTGGCAGCTACAAATGAATAATACAAAGTTAAACGGATTACTTAACGACGTGCCACTAGAATTTGCCTCAAACTTTAAGCTCGACAACACGTTAAAAGCTAATATTGATAGTTTTTATTTAAGTAGCGGCACCAATAAATTAGCACTAAGCGGGCAAGTTGATGACACTTGGCAGGTTGATGGCAAAGTAACGCTTAAAAGTGATGAAAAAGCTAATATTCCATTTACTGCTGATGGCAACGCAAATTTAAAAGTGAGAGGGGAAAGGTTAACGCCCTCTGTTGATTTAGCGCTAATACTCGATCGCTTTATTTTTGATGAAATAAACATTAATAAATTATCAGTAAAAGGACAGTTAGATACCGCAGCCGATTGGCAAACCGATGTTTCGGTAAGTGTTGGTTCGGCGCTTGTAGCCGAACAGCAAATTAATAGCGTTAAAATTGATATTAGCGGCGACAAAACAGATCACCAACTTACGGCATCTGTAGATGCTGAGCAAGGCAGTGTAGAGTTTGAAGTTAATGGCAAAATTAATAATACCACTTGGAATGGCGAGCTTAGTAATGTAACGCTCAGCGATAAAAAGCTTAGTTTTAGTAATACTAAAAATATTGCCATTATGGTTAATACGCAAAGTGGCGACTTTGATGTAAGTGCACATTGTTGGGCATCTGAGCAAAGTAAATTGTGCATAGACACCTTAGCCCAATCAAAAAACCTCGGTCAGCTAAATGCTAAACTAAGCAATTTAGCTCTTGAGGAGCTTAAGCACTTTTTACCTAATAGCATTCGTACTCGCGGTAATATAACTGGCGATGTAGCGCTTAATTGGCAAAGTGGTGCGCTTAAAACATTACGTGCAAATATCGATTCTAGCGACTTAGAAGCGGTGCTTACCTCGGAAGAAGATCGTTTTAAATTACCAATCGAAACTCTAACTGTTAGTGCATTTTCGGACTCTCAAGTTGGCAAGCTTGAAGCTAATTTAGAATCAAGTGTGCTTGGTAAAATAAACACACAAATTGATATTGACGACATACAAAATACGCAAGCGCTTAACGGCACTATTAATATTGATAAAATACTCCTTTCAGACTTACAACCATTTCTTGAAACCCTTGAGCAGTTAAAAGGTGATATTAGTGGAAAAGTCGCGTTAGCAGGTACGTTAAAAGATCCATTATTAAATGGCGAGCTTAATGTGAGCGATATTAGTTTAGAGGGCGAGCAATTGCCTATAGCGCTGCAAAAATCAAATATAAACGTGTTGTTTGATAAAACAACAGCCACAATAAAAGGCAACTTAAACGACAACCAGGGCGGTAAAATAAACCTCACCGGTGACGTTGATTGGCAAGGTGCGCAACCTGCTGTAAATGTGGCGGTAGTTGGCGAGCAGTTTTATGTACGTGCGCAGCAAGGGGTTACTTTTAAAGTATCGCCGGATTTAAAAATAGGCTTGGCTAATAATGCACTCAAGCTTGCTGGTGAGGTAGTTGTGCCTTACGGTCGTATAATGATTGAAGAGCTCCCAGAGGGCGCAGTGCAAGTTAGCGATGATGAAATTATTGTTGATCAAAAAACCGAGGCCACCGAAACAGTTCCGTTTGATTACGACATAGATTTAAAAGTGATTGTCAAAAACGATGTAAAAGTAGAATCGTTTGGCTTGGAATCAAAAGTTGCGGGTGATTTAGCGATAAAAATGAGTCAAGGAGCACCAATTATAGCCACAGGTGAGCTTAACTTAATTGAAGGTACTTACTTAGCCTTTGGGCAAGATTTAATAATCAGCACCGGGCAAGTAGGTTTTAGCGGTTCAATTGAACAACCATTTTTAAATATTAAAGCAATACGTAACCCCGATACGACTGCAAATGGTGTCATTGCAGGGGTTACGCTTACGGGTAATGTTGAACAACCAACGCTCAAAATATTTTCTGAGCCTGCGATGGATCAAGCACAAGCACTTGCATATTTACTTAATGGCCAACCTTTAGGTGATGGAGAAAGTTCGTCAAGCGATGCTATGCTTACACAGTTATTACTCTCTCAAGGGGTTAGCCGCAGCGAAGGGGTTGTTTCTAAGGTAGGTGAAACCTTTGGGTTGTCAGATGTAAGTTTAAGCTCATCAGGTAGTGGTGATAGCACCAAAGTAGAAATATCTGGTTACGTAGCACCCAGCTTACAAGTTAAATATAGCGTGGGTGTATTTGATTCGCTCAGTGAAGTGGCTGTGCGTTATCAGTTACTTTCACAGTTATACATAGAAATAACGAGCGGCCTATATCAAAATGTTGATGTGCTATATAAGTTTGATTGGGAATAACCAAAGCTATAATAATTATAAGGATATAAGCGATGAAAAAAATTATATTGCCAGCTCTGCTTAGTGTTTTATTGAGCGGTTGTGCTCAACAACTAGGTGATGATGTTGCTAAACAAGAGCTACCTTTATTGAGCGCGAGTGAGGTAATTGCTAGTGCAACAGATAATGACTGGCGAGTAGTGGATGCTCAAAATATTTTAAAGGTAACGCTGCCAACGGGCGATGCGTATATTGAGCTTAATGAACAACTTGCCCCAAAGCACGTTCAAAATATTAAAAAGTTAGCGCGAGAAGGGTTTTATAAAAATACCAGCGTTTATCGGTTTGTTGAAGGTTTTGTAGCGCAAGGCGGGGACAGCTCGGGTAAAAAGTTAATTAAAACGGCAGATAAAACAGTCCCTGCTGAGTTTTATTTAACAACAAACAAACCACTTTTAATTACTGAGCTAAATGGCGACGGATATGCACCAGTTACTGGCTTTTTAAACGGCTTTGCAGTAGCTCAAAACTCAGCACATACGCAAACATGGCAAGTGCATTGTAGTGGCGTGTTTGCCATGGCGCGCGACAACGATATAAATAGTGCGAGTACGGAGTTTTTTGTAACAATAGGGCAAGGCCCGCGCTACCTTGATAAAAACATTACGGTGTTTGGTCGAGTGTTAGAGGGTATAGAGCATTTTAACCGTTTAGCGCGCATACCAACTGAAGGAAAAGCATTTAACCCAATTACAAATATACAAGTGCTTGGCGATGTACAAAGCGATAAAAGTATATTTAAAGTGATGAAAACAAACTCATCGGTGTTTAAAAACTTAATAAATGCTCGTAAAAACCGTGTTGAGCCATGGTTTGTTAAAGCACATAATTACGTTGATGTGTGTGGTATGCCTATACCCACTAAGCGCGAAGTTATACCAATTCCAATAAATAGCTGATCTATTTTACTTGCTAAAACAACCCATTTCTTTGTTGTAAATTTCGCAAAGGGAACAACCATTTACATCAATTTACGCCTAGAACTGAATTATTTTTTCTGCGTAAAATTTAGATCACATACTTAATGGAATTGGTATTAATTAAAGAATGAAAAAAGGAGCCTTGGCTCCTTTTTTTTATACTCATATTCCAGTTTAAAATAACCTACTGACGATTAATTTTAACTGCAAATGGCGTATCGTTATAATGTGTAGAGCGATACGGGTTTATATCAAGCCCGCCGCGACGAGTATAACGCGCGTAAACTTCTAACTCTTTAATATTAAGTTGTGTTGTTAAATCGCTATAAATACGCTCAACACACTGCTCATGAAATTCGTTATGTGTTCTGAATGAAATTAAATAACGCAATAACGACTCACGGCATATTTGCTCGCCTGTGTATCTTATGATCACACTTGCCCAGTCAGGCTGGGAGGTAATTAAACAGTTCGACTTAAGTAAGTGGCTGTAGAGCGTTTCTGTTACTACGTTATCATTCTTTGCTTTAAGTGAATTAGCATCAATATCGTAATTATTAATCTCAATATCTAAATCATCAATACATTCACCTGGCAGCGCTGTACACGGTAAGCAATTGTAATCATCAGGATTATATAAAGTCACTTTGACAGGGCTGTTAACCGCGTTTGATAAATCATCAATTAAATGCTGTTTTACTACATCAATGCTTTCAAATCGGGTTTGGTTAAAGCTATTTAAATAAAGTTTAAACGACTTTGACTCAATAATATGGCTGCTTTGGCATTCAAAGGTAAATAAGGCCACGGCAACTTGCGGTTTACCTTTAGTATTTAGCCATGAAAGCTCGTAACCTGTCCAAATGTCTTGGCCTTTAAATGGCAGCTCTGCTTCGTCAATATTTAAAGCATCACGATTTAATTTGCGCGCAATAGGGAAAAGCAAGCTTGGCGTGTACACATCTACATACTCAGTAGATTGGCCTAATACGCTACCTTTAAGGTCTGGAGAATTGCTGTAATCTGTCATGTTTGCTCTTAAATAGTTACAATGGGGACATTATATCTAATTTAAATGAGTTTCACAGTATGTCTGTTGCATTGCTTATAGAACAACTTCATCAAAAATTTAGCGAAAATACCCTTAAAAACACTGCAAAGTACCCACTTATTGCGCACGACGAGCAATGGCCAAGCCCATGTGAAGTTGGTGAGGTTGACGAGCAAGGAAACATTCAATGGCAGGGGGCGCGTCAGCAACCTGCAGGTTCGCTTAATGATTTAGCCAGTGCACTTGAGCTTGAGTTTCCAAAAGCGCTTAGCGAGCTATACGGACATATGTACGGTGGAAGTATTTTAGCAAGTATTGATGGGCACCAGGTTGAATTACTACAAGCATGGAACGAAGAAGACTTTAATTTGTTACAGCAAAATATAACGGGTCACGTTTTAATGAAACGCAAGCTCAAGCAGCCAGAAACAGTATTTATTGGTTTAACAGATCAAGATGATTTACTAGTGAGTGTTTTGGTGCACACTGGTGAAGTATGTTTAGAGCATGTTGGCAAAAACACACACCATGTACTTGCTCCCAACATTAATGCTTTTTTAAAGGCATTAGAGGTTTAGAGTCTATTCAACAATCAGCTTGGTGCAGTTAGCACCAGGCTATTGTTGCTCATTAATTTAGTGTAACTACTGAAAATCCCACGATATATTAGACACTAAGCCACAGGGCTCACACCTAAAGTCGAATAACCCAAACCACGATTCAGGTAATTTCCAATCGCCATTACAACTAGGGCATTTTCGTTCAAGTTCAGACGCTTTATGTACGCCGCCTACACGGTATAAATAATAATAGGTTGGCTTTTTAGTTAAAAAACTAATTCGCTTTGTTATGTCTTTTCCGCGTCTATATAAGTCGCTTTTAATACTCGATATTTCTTCAAGCGCCGGAAATTCACAACGGGTTGCGCCGTTAATTTGAATTTGATCGCAGGCTTGCCAATCTTCTTGCCATTTTATAAGCGTTTTATAGTCACCATTAGCAATTGCCGGAATACGAAATAGCGGCACAGGCAAAAAGTCATCACCACAATAAAGCGGGCTGCACGTATGCACATAGGTTGTATATAAAATATAACTTGATGGTTCTTTGCAGCAATCAGCGCCGTTGGAGTGAATATCTTGTCCGATCACTTTTACTTTTGGCGCAAGTAGCCCAGCACTATGTAACTTTTCGATACTGTGCTTAACAAACGGGCTGTTATTTAGCGGGTGCATTGCATCTTCAGTAGGGCACATTACGCGTGTAATAAAAAATCCATCTTTTAAAACGGTTGGAAATTCTTCTCCCATTATTTGACCATTAAAACGCAGTGCATTTACTAAGCGATTTATTGCTTGTTCGGCTTGTTCTAGGGTGGTGTCTTGGTAGCAATCAAAAGTTAAATCAACAACGAACATTTATAGTCTCAAATTATTTTTGTTCTAGCAGCGCAAGAAGTTTATCGAGTTTTTGCTCAATTCTATCTAATTGACTTGTTTTAAGCTCAGTATTATCTGACTGCTGTGGGTTTCTCATGAAGTTATTAATTGAATCAGGATTGTTTTTATATTGGCTTACTGCTGCAATAATCATCGGCATTGGAACCGGTTGCGCCAAACGGCTTTTAGTTAGTGCTACAGTAGGGGTTTTGCCTTCATCGAGAAGGGCTTTGATTGCATCAAATACAACTGAATTCATTAGATATATAACTCTTTAATAAAATAAATACGCAGCATATAAATGCTGCGCAGATGCTATGTTAGCAATAAATAAGGGAGGGTACATTAAATAAAATTACTTACTTTGACGAATGCGTACATCTAACTCGTCAATTACTTCACTCCAATCTCCGTCTTGTGCGAGGGATTCAGCTAAAAAGTGTTGTTGTGCCTCATCCCAAAAAGAAGCTTCTTGGAGTAGTGTTGTGTCTTCTAATTCATGTGAGGCAATAAATGCATCTATTTGCTCATCACTATTTGGTAATCCAAGCTGTGCAAAAAGTGTGTTAATGTCGTGTTTTGTCGTATCCATGATATTGCTCCTTTAAATGAATGAAAATTCATACTAGTACCTAACTGTACCTCCTGCTAGTTAAACTCTCGCTGAATTTACGGTTAATAATTTTAGGTATATAGTTAGGTTTAAAGTTAAACAGCCTATAGCTAAAATAATAAAGGAAATACAATGAGTGTAACCACACCAGCTGATACGTTCAGCGTACAGTATTTAGCTGCAGAAGATATTAGTACTGCAGCGAGCCTAATTTATCAGGCTTATCATGACGATCCTGTATTACTAAACATGCTTAGCTACAATGACGAAAATAAATCAGTTTACGAAAAAAAATTACGATCATTAATTCGCGAAGAACTCAGTAGTTTTTGGCAAGAAAAACAGCCATTAATTGGTTTATACCGCAACGATAAATTAAAAGCAGTAGCGTGTGTATTTGAATCTAATAGCCAATTACAAGCGCAGCGTTATTGGCACTGGCGTTTAAAATTAATGCTGAGTGCGGGATACTTACAAACAAATCAATTAATAGATAAAGAACAAACAATTAGAGACGCCCTTAAAGAGAAAGGCAATTACTATTTTTTAGCTTTTATTGCCGTAGATCCGCATTTTCATGGACAAGGCTTTGGTCGTTACTTACTACGCGGGCTTGACGACTTAGTTAAATGCAACGCTGAGTCAACAGGGATGGCTGTATTTGTAACACGTAAGGAGCACATTGAATTTTTTAAAACTGAAAAGTTTGAAGCATTTAAACACCTTACTTTTAACCAAGTAGAGGGCGAGTTACTGTTTAAATCAATAATTGAGCCAACTATTTAAAATTATAATGTAAGCCAATGCGCCCAAACGGACATAAGACCGTGAGATATATCTCACATCATCGTAAGCATTGTCACTTAAAGGCTACTAATAAGTAGCCTTTTTTGTTCTAAGCTATTGTTCTGCAGTATTTATTTTGTTTTTTCATTTTTGTGACGTTTATTTATTTAATGTTAAGTCCTATTTCTCTCCCCTGATTGCTTTAAACTTCTCTTTGTCAAGACGACATAGCTCAATGATTGAGTTACTGCCAAGGATAAGGAATAGGCAACATAGCAGACGCTAGCAGGAAGCATAAAGGACAAGCTAAAACGGATACAAGGAAGAATAAGGAAGTGCATGAAGCACTTAGTAGCTAGGAGTTACTTTAGGATAATCACGGATGACGCTACAGGAAGTAGCAGGAGCGTTAGTTTACGCAGGACAGCCAAGATGGCAAGTGGACATTGCAGGATGCAAAAAGTGGCAGGAGCTACTTTAAAGGATTACCAGGGATGATGCTACGGGACGTAGCTAAACGATAGATTTCGTGGGTTTGCCAAGATGGCTATGGATATTGCAGGATGCAAAAGTGGCAGGAGCTACTTTAAAGGATTACCAGGGATGATGCTACGGATGTAGCCAAACGATAGATTTCGTGGGTTTGCCAAGGTGGCCATGGATATTGCAGGATGCAATGTGAGGGTAAACAAGGTTGTTTACTCGTTCAGGGGATGATAATACGGATTTAAGATAATGGATATCTAGCAGGATGCAGTCCAATTGGGGCGTAACTTTAGTTACGCCTTAGTTTTTTGTGTTGAATTAAATTTATTAATTTAAGACATATACTCCTAAAGTATATTAAGTTTTATATTTTATGGGGTGGAACAACCACACTTTTCAAAAACTCATTTTCCATAATTAACACACCTTGATAAGCATTTTCACCGTCGCTTGAAAACTCAAATATAAATTCACTTTTAATGCCTGGCTTGCCGTTCTTTAAAAAACCAAAGCGGCGTTTTGTGCATGCAACACTCATTAACTGCACCTGCAGTTGCTCACTTTGACGTTTAGCATGAACGTTCGCCGCTTCAGCAACCTTTCGGTTAAGCCAAAATAAGTAAATTACACTACCAATAAGTATGAACGTCCATAAACTTGCCATTTAAGAGAATAACCTTCCAATTGCACGCGCGAGGGTTTCGCTACGATCTTCTTTACGTAATAAGCCTAATAAATGCGGGCGAATAGTTGGTATTGCAACTAAGTCAGCAAAAATACTTGGAAACAATTCTTCAATTTTTTGATGATGCGCGCAATTATCCATAAATACATGTAAGCGTTCAGGGTTTTCTAATTGTTTAAAACACCGCCCAGCTATTGTTAGTAACACGTCAGAGTCGTGCTTCACTGGTGAGCTTAGTACAGTATCAACTAATTGAGCGCATAATCCTTGAGCTTGACCTTTTGAAGCTGATCTTAGTGCTGCGGTTATAGCCACTGTGTCGTTGTTACTAATTGCACCCTGGGTGTAATCAACAATTAACTCACTCATTGATGTTGGTATTTCAACGTGTTCAAGCATTGCACTGAGTGGTTGTAGTACTTCAATAGGTAAATGCGCCCATGCTTTTTGCAGATTACTTAAGTTTGTATCGCTGTCTAAGCGTAGTGCAAAATCGGCAATACCCTGTAGTGCAACACTTTGCCAATTATCAAAACCAATTTTACCGCTAAAGTACAATTGTGCATGCTCGTAATACTGCGATGCAGGCTGTTTTAATAGTACTTTTACTTGGGCGTTAAATGCCGCTAATTTATTTGCGTTTGGTGTAAAAACATAAGGGTTATTATCAAGCTTTCCATCGGCTTGCTCGCCTGTAATTTCAGTGCCTAGCGCTTGAATAACCATATCAGCAAAGTGATCGCGACTAGCACTTACCAGCATACTTTGCTCATCAAGGGGGAATTTTAAAAACCATACATACGGTTCTTTACTGGCTTTAGTATCCCAAAATTGAATAGCGAGCCATGCATGACCAGCAAGTGGATAAGGGTAAGGCACTTGAGCTTGTTCAATAGCTAAAAATTGTTTTTTATCAAGCTTAGTAATGTGCCTGCCAATATCAAAAGCACGCCACTGAGTACCCGCACTATCTAAAAGCTGACCTAATGTAGCTATTTGATCACTCATTGTTTTCTCAACTGTTTTTACTGCAAAATTACATTAATTATACGTCATAGCCGCCTATGAGGGAACAGGGTATAATTGCATTACATATATAAAAGAGGGTGGTTATGTACCAGCAAACCCAAACTTATTTAGTGCAGCTAACGGCACTTTTACAAAAACACGCGCTTTGGCAAAGTGAGCCAATAGACGCTGAGGCACTGCTTTCAAATACTCCTTTTTGTCACGATACAATGGCATTTGAGCAGTGGTTACAGTTTGTATTTATTGAAAAAATACGGCAAT
The DNA here is from genome assembly GCF_014164075.1 of Pseudoalteromonas sp. SG45-3. Lineage (NCBI taxonomy): Bacteria > Pseudomonadati > Pseudomonadota > Gammaproteobacteria > Alteromonadales > Pseudoalteromonadaceae > Pseudoalteromonas > Pseudoalteromonas sp. SG45-3. The sequence goes on from NZ_JACJEN010000015.1 coordinate 109,863, forward strand.
TAATAACACATAGGCAACCACTGCCGCGTAACTTTGCTATTGCCCCTATGGCGCAAATGACACTTGTGAATAAAGCCGGAAGCGATGAAATAATTGAATTACTAACAGCCCTTGATACCTTTTTTGGAGAACCAAATGAGTGAGCGTCCAGCGCCTATTGAATATGGCGAGCTGACTATTTTGTATCAAGATGAAAACTATGTGGCTATAAATAAGCCTTCAGGTTTATTAGTGCATCGCTCGTTTTTAGATAAACACGAAACCCAGTTCGCTATGCAAATGTTGCGCGACCAGCTAGGGCAACATGTATTTCCAGTACATAGGCTCGATAGACCTACGTCGGGCGTATTGCTGTTTGCATTGAGCTCGGAAGCAGCTCGCGATATGAACCAGCTATTTATTGAAGGTACCATTGCTAAGCGCTATTTAGCCTTAGTGCGCGGTTTTGCACCAGAGTCGGTATTTTTAGATAAACCGCTTAAAGAAGAACTTGATAAAATAGCCGATAAGTTTGCAGATCAAGATAAAGCACCGCAAGAAGCGCAAACCCAGTTTAATTGCTTGCACCAAGCTGCATTGCCTATTCCTATAGGTAAGTATCCAACAGTGCGTTACTCGTTAGTTGAGTGTTTTCCAAAAACCGGGCGCAAGCATCAAATTCGCAGACACTTAAAGCACTTATCACTGCCTATCATTGGTGATGTAAATCATGGTGATAACCAGCATAATCAATTTTTTAGAGAGCATTTTGAGCTAAGACGCTTAATGTTATTTGCAACAGAGCTTAGTTTTGTGCACCCTTATAGTAATGAATCAATAACAATTAAAGCGCCACTAGGTGAAGACATGCTTGAAATATGTAAGCAGCTAGGTTGGCCAGAGCAAGAAAAGGATTATTAATGGCACATATTAGTATTTTTGTAGGCAGCGTTAATGGCGGTGCAGAGCGTTTAAGCGATGAAGTTGCAGCCACAATAGAGCAAGCGGGTCATACTGCTACAGTAATTACTGAAGCATCACTTGATGATATAAAAAATGCATCGCATATTTTAATTGTTACCTCCACAACAGGCCAAGGTGATGTACCGAGTAATTTAGCCGGATTGTATTTTGCAATGAATAGCACTTTCCCAATGCTTACCGATAAACCGTTTGGTGTAATTGCAATGGGTGACAGATGTTACGGCGATACATTTTGTGGCGCAGGGCGAAGCTTTGACGAGCTACTTCGTGATTTACAAGCAAAGCCTGTGGGCAACCGCCTAGAAATAGATGCATGTGAAGATTTTGAACCGTGGCCGGTAACCGAGCCTTGGTTAAAAGTATGGCTAGAAAAACTACCTGCTTAATCCTTTAATTTTAAAGTATTAAAAAAGGAGCGCATGCGCTCCTTTTTACTTTTAATATAGTTTTATAAATTAACTACTTCTGACATCTACTTTAAGTTTTAGCTTTTGGCCAGGTTGTAAGTATTTTTGACCGGCTAAATTATTCCACTTAATAATTTCGTTAACGCTTAGATTAAACTTAGACGCAATACGTGCAAGTGAGTCACCACGGCGTACTTTGTATGTAATAGTACGGTTGGTACTTGCCGTTGCTTGTGGTTTATTAGCTGACTTATACACAGTAAGTTTTTGATTTAGGCGCAGTACAGAGTTTTTCTTTAGCTTATTCCATTTAGCCAACTCATCCATAGTTACGTCATATTCGCGGCTAATGTCCCATAACGTGTCGCCACTTTTAACTGTGTGCGAAAGCTTTGTGCGAGTTGCTTTATTAGCAGCTAAGCGCATCTGCTTTGGTAAATGTTCGCTATTTATAGCGCCATCAGTAAGCGGGACTAATAATTCTTGGCCTACTTTAATCGTATTTGATTTGAGTTTATTAAGCGATCGGATTGCACTTGAGCTCGTTGTAAACTTTTTGGCAATTACTGATAAGCTGTCGCCTCGAGCCACAATATAACGTTGCCAGCGTAATCTGTTTTTAACATCAGTGTTTGCTAGTTTTTGGCTAAATTGCTCTGCTTTATCTACTGGCAGTAATAAAGAATGTGGGCCATTAGGATCAGTTGCCCAGCGGTTAAAACCAGGGTTTAATCTGTATAGCTCAGTAAGCGTCATATCAGCCATATCAGCAGCAAGTGCTAAATCTATTTGCGAGCCAACATCAACCACTTCAACCACTTGTGCATTAATTACTGGTTGCCATGTAACATTAAAATCATCTGAGCGTTTTAATAAATCGGCAAGTGCTAATAACTTTGGTACGTAGGCTGTTGTTTCGCTAGGTAAATCAAGAGACCAAAAATCGGTAGGTAAATGCTTTTTACGATTCTTTTTAATCGCGCGCATTAAACGCCCTTCACCTGAGTTGTAAGCAGCAATCGCATTTAGCCAATCGCCTTCAAGTGTTTTATGTAAATACGACAAGTAGTCAAGTGCTGCGCGAGTCGATTGCACTATGTCGCGACGACCGTCGTACCACCAGTTTTGTTTTAAATCGAATCGCTCACCGGTTGCAGGCATAAACTGCCAAATGCCCGATGCGCTGCGATTAGAATAACCAAATGGGTCAAATGCGCTTTCTACAATAGGCAGTAGTGCAATTTCGATTGGCATTTCGCGCTTTTCTACTTCTTCAACGATAAAGTGTAAGTAAGGTTCTGCACGTTTAGAAATACGATCTAAATAGGCTTGGTGGCGAGCGTAATAGTTACGTTCAGTAACAACAGGGCGGTTTTGCGGTATTTCGATAGAAAGTTGGTAGCGAATTCGCTCCCACACATCATCAAACACGGGCGCTTCTTGCTCATCAGAGTCAACTTGCTGATATTGCGCGTTTACCATCAATGCATTGTTAATGTCGTTAGGACTTGCGCCTTCGAGTTGTTGGTTTGCTTGCGTGGCAACTTGAGAGTCTGACTCTAATGTTGTCACAGTTTGACAACCACTTAGCGCTAACGCCAAGGCTACTAATAGGGGAGATTTATTCATAAATACCAATACATCGGGTAAAAAACTCGGCGAATACTACCTGTTATGAGTTAACATTGCCACTTAATGACTTTTTAAAACGCAGAAATAGAATCATCACTATATCTTAAGTTGATGATTCTAATGAAATAAATATTAAAGTATTAGTTTTTGCATTAAAAATTGTCTTTGAACTGTCTCAGACTCGCAAAGTTTCCCCAAGGTTCATTGTTTTTTGTAACCGAGATAAATTTCTCTGGCACTAACTCTATAATGGTTGGCAAATCGCTACGCATAAATGGATTTATTTTTAGCTCCTGTCCAATAGAGGTCGGTAGAGAAATTTGATTATTACTGCGTAATTCATCTACTTTTTTACTGTACTCAAGGAGTTCTGGATTGCGTGGTTCAACTGCTTCGGCAAAGGCAAGATTAGCTTGCGTGTATTCGTGCGTGCAATAAACAACACAGCTTGCAGGCAGCTCTCTTAGTTTATTAAAAGATTTCCACATTTGCTCTGGCGTGCCTTCAAATAAGCGCCCACATCCGCCGCTAAATAATGTATCGCCTGTAAAAGCAAGTTCATCATTTGTGTAACAAATATGATCAAGCGTGTGCCCAGGAGTTGCTAAAATAGTAAAGTTAATATTAAGCACACTGATGCTTTGTCCATCAGTGAGTGCGTGAGTGACGCCTTTAAATGGACTATTTGCAGGGCCATAAACCGATATATCTGGATAGGCGTCAACTAATTCAGCTACGCCATCAGTGTGGTCGTAGTGATGATGCGTAATTAAAATGCCACCAAGCGTTAGTTTGTGCTCAGCTAAGTACGTTAATACGGGATGTGCTTGGCCTGGATCGACTACCCATGCTTGGTTACTGTTATCGGTAGTTAAACACCAAATGTAATTATCAGAAAAGGCTTTAATTGCTTTGACTTGCACCATGGTAAATTGCTCTATAAAGTGACACTTATCGCATAGTATAACGAGCTCAAAAAATGAAACCAGCCCTTAGTTTTCAAGAAGGACCCAAACCACTGTCGTGGCAGCAGTTTCCTCATGGGGATTATTTACGCACAGATATTGAACGTAAAATGGAGCAATGGCTTCCGCGTATGTTTGGCTATCATATGCTTAAGTTGGGTAATTTAAGTGGCGAATTAAACACAAGTATAAGTACGATTAAACACCAAGTGTGTGTTGCAGAGCCTGGGCCTTACACTGGGGTAGTTGCTGACATAGATGAATTGCCATTTTACGAGCACAGTATTGATGCTTGTATACTAAGCCACTGCTTAGAGTATCATTCAGACCCACATCACATTTTACGAGAAGCACATCGCACGCTTATTCCGGGCGGTTATATACTAGTGACTGGTTTTAATCCGTTTAGTTTGTGTGGGCTTGCACAAATGCTGCCTTTTAGTGGTCAGAAGTTACCATGGACGGGGCGCTTTTTTACCCCTGCGAGGGTTAAAGATTGGCTAAATTTATTGGGTTTTGAAATTGTAAGTGACGAACGTTTTATTTATTCATCACTGGCAAGAGGTAACAGGTTATCAAGATTTGAGTTTTGGCGGACTTTTGCAAAACAGTATTTAAAACCAATGGGCAGTGTTTATATGCTGGTGGCACGAAAAAGAGTTGCGCCACTTACGCCGATAAAACCTAAGTGGCATGCTAGGCCGCAGTTTGCACCAGTAAAAGGGGCAGGGCTTAGACAAACGTCAAAGCAACACTTTAAATCGTGCGAGCAAAAAAATAATACCAATTGCATTAAATAAGTGATCTATCATAGCGCTAAGAAAATAGCACATTAACAAGGCGAAAATTGTGACATATAGTTGTTTTATATGAATAATTTTTAACGCAGTTAGTGAGTTATTTAATGCGATAGAATGAACATGTTTTTAATAAAATTGGTATAACAACTAGCTTAGAATAAATTTAAGGCTGGTAGCCTACATCTTCTAGTAAATCTTTACTGCCAGCGGCATCGCGCGCTAAATCGTCAACTATTTCGTTGTATTTATTGCCGCTATGCCCTTTAACCCACTTCCAAGTTACATTGTGCTCGCTACAGGCTTTATCTAAGCGTTTCCATAAATCGACGTTTTTAACCGGCTTTTTAGCTGATGTTAACCAGCCACGTTTTTTCCAGTTAGTGATCCACGATTCAATGCCTTGCTTAACATATTGGCTATCGGTTGTTAGGTTTACATCGCATTCTCGAGTGAGTGATTCTAGGGCTACAATAGCCGCGAGCATTTCCATTCGGTTATTTGTTGTGAGTTTATAACCTTGGCTCATTTCTTTTTCGTGGCCGTTATAAATCATAAAAATACCATAACCGCCGGGGCCTGGATTACCTAAACATGAGCCGTCGGTGTAAATCTCTACGGTTTTTTGCACTGTTTTACCTTGATCTTATGTACAATAAAGTGATTATAGAAAGATACCAGAATCAGGCTAAATTCGATATGGCACGTAGACAAATAGTTTTAGATACAGAAACCACCGGCATCGACCCTAAACAAGGGCACCGTATTATAGAAATTGGTTGTGTGGAGTTAGTAAATCGCCGTTTAACAGGCAATAACTTTCACGTTTATATAAACCCACAACGCCCAAGCGAAGAAGAAGCAATCGACGTTCACGGTATCACTAACGAATTTTTACGTGATAAACCGTTATTTCATCAAATTGCCCAAGAGTTTTTCGACTATATTGAAGGGGCAGAGTTAGTTATTCATAACGCACCGTTCGATGTTGGTCATATGGATAATGAATTTGCACTACTTAATCAGGGCTATCCTAAAACAGAGACTTTTTGTCAAGTTCTCGACACGCTTAAAATGGCGCGTGACTTGCATCCAGGTCAAAAGAACAATCTTGATGCATTATGTCGTCGTTACGATGTAGATAACGCAAAGCGAACACTTCACGGCGCGCTACTGGATTCTGAAATTTTAGCCGATGTTTACCTTGCCATGACGGGTGGTCAAACAAAGCTGAATTTGAATCAAAACAAAGATGACGGCAGCGAGCAACAGAAAGGCGGTATAAAGCGTTTAAATAGTGATAGAGCCCCATTAGTTGTATTGCGAGCAAGCGACGCTGAGCAAAGCGCACACGAAGCACGATTAGATCTTGTAAACAAAGAAGGCGGCCAATGTATATGGCGCGCAGAATAAGGCGATTTAATGAAAACGATGTATTTTGTAACAGCGTTATGTGCCGCTAGTTTATTTACTGGCAATGCATATGGCGTAAAACAAGTAGAAGTGCTCAAGCGCGATGGGCATCAAAATGAGATCCCTTTACTTGATAATCGTTTTCGCATAGATAGCAAAATAGATGAAATAACACTGCTGTTTTTTAGAAAATCAGGTGCACCTGCTGTTATTTTAGTGCGACCCGATGGCAGTAAGTACTTTGCTACTGACTCAGTTAAAAACCCTAACTTAGATTGGTTTGACGAACTCAGCTACGATTTAGTTACCATAAAAAAACCTATGGCGGGTCCTTGGCAAGTAATAGGCAGTATTTTACCCGACAGCAGAATAGTTGTATTAGGCGAAATATCTCTTGAGGCAGAGCCTCTTCCTTCAATGTTGTTTAGGGGGGAGACAATAAAAATCACCGGGAAAATACTAAACGACGGTGAGCCAATTAACACAAACCTATTTAGGGATGTTGTGAGCCTTAATGTTGACTTTGTAAGTACCAACAATGAAAACTTTGCTAACTTTGGCGCAGGCATTCAAGAAGTAGCGGAATTTAAAGACGATGGACGTGGATTTGATGAGCGTCCTAAAGATGGTGTGTTTACCGGCGAGTTTACTTTAGATTTCCCTGCGGGTGAATGGACACCAGAGCTTTACGTGGCAACACCTCTGCTGCAGCGTCGCATTGTGCAAAATACAATAGAAGTGCACGAGCCACCTTTTATAACCGAAGTCGCGTTAGCAGAACAAGACACAGACGAGCATCTGTTAACTATAAATATAGACCCAAGTATTGTTAAGCCAGAGACAGTCATCATCCAGGGAAAAATCTACTATCCCAATAACGAAGAGCAAATGTTTACCATAGATGCTGCAGCTAAAGACTCACGTCAGCTTAGTGTTAAAAATTATGATTGGGGTAGATATAGTGTTGAACTGTCTGTTTTTGGCACTAATATTAATGGCCGTGAATTTATGGCAACGCTACCAACGTATAAATTTGAGATAGAACGACCCATAGAAGCGGTGCCCGAAATTGATTCGGCAACAATTATTACGCCAGATAAAATGATTGAGAGTGAGCCTGTTGAAGAAAAAATGGCCACATCGGCAATTATTAGTTTAATTGTAGGCTGCAATACGCTCATTTTATTACTCGGTTGGTTGTTAATTCGTATATTTGTTCAGAAAAAATCGATTAAATTTAAAGTGAAGCTGCCTTTTTTAAAGAAAAAGAAAACAAGTGAAGGTGGTGTTGCCGACACAGAAAAAAATCAAGTCGGTAAAAATGGCTCAAAAAATGACAGATCAGGTGAAATTTTAAACCTTTCGATGACAGATGACTAAAAAACCTATAAAAAAACAAAAAAGCCCTTGACGAAATAGGGGTTGGTTCGTATTATTCACGCCGCTGTCAGGGAGACCTAAACAGCAACGAAAATATGGAGTGGTAGTTCAGTTGGTTAGAATACCGGCCTGTCACGCCGGGGGTCGCGGGTTCGAGTCCCGTCCACTCCGCCATTTTCGTAAAACTTGTAAGTAAAAGCTGGAGTGGTAGTTCAGTTGGTTAGAATACCGGCCTGTCACGCCGGGGGTCGCGGGTTCGAGTCCCGTCCACTCCGCCAACACTTACACAACGTATGGTTGTAAAACATATTCTTATTATGGAGTGGTAGTTCAGTTGGTTAGAATACCGGCCTGTCACGCCGGGGGTCGCGGGTTCGAGTCCCGTCCACTCCGCCAATAAGAAAAAATAACAGTTTAAATATGCGCTGGAGTGGTAGTTCAGTTGGTTAGAATACCGGCCTGTCACGCCGGGGGTCGCGGGTTCGAGTCCCGTCCACTCCGCCAACTATTTAAACAATGTTATATTACAAAATTTGTATGCTGGAGTGGTAGTTCAGTTGGTTAGAATACCGGCCTGTCACGCCGGGGGTCGCGGGTTCGAGTCCCGTCCACTCCGCCAACAAATTAAGTAATGACAAGTAAAAAGATATCTCTGCGGAGTGGTAGTTCAGTTGGTTAGAATACCGGCCTGTCACGCCGGGGGTCGCGGGTTCGAGTCCCGTCCACTCCGCCATTTGATATCATGATTAAAATTAGTAAGTGCATTACCCCATGCACATACCACTGCGGAGTGGTAGTTCAGTTGGTTAGAATACCGGCCTGTCACGCCGGGGGTCGCGGGTTCGAGTCCCGTCCACTCCGCCACTTGTTATTTCCTCAATAACAAGCTTATAAAATCCTTGATTAAATAATTTAGTAAAACATTCTTTGGCTATCAGCTATCAGCTATCAGCTATCAGCTATCAGCTATCAGCTATCAGC
>NZ_JACJEN010000016.1:0-112148 GCF_014164075.1 Pseudoalteromonas sp. SG45-3
AACGAAACAGCGCCGATGATAGTGTAGCATTTGCTATGTGAAAGTAGGACATTACCAGGCTTCAAATTGTAGAGAGCCCGACTAGAAATAGTCGGGCTTTTTTACGTCTGCAGAAAAGTGAAATACGCGCAATTAACACACACTCACATCAACACCTATCACGTAGGCCGGGCGAGCGTAGCGACTCCCGACGTTAAAATCACATCTAGAAGTGTGCAATTAATATTTATAAAAGTAGGATTGTTAATGAGTGCAGAGGTATTTAGTCGTTAATCATTACTTAAAATTTTATCTAGTTGTCCCGCTCTCATTTTTATATAGATACTTCTAATAAAGTACTTAAGAAAACTGTACTATTACAGGTGTTTTAAAATAACTATAACGAGAAACAAATGAAATTATTAACTGTAGCAACTTTAATAGTTGCTTCATCGACAGCTTTTGCACGCCCTGCACCGTTAGTGTCTATTCCTACTCATGATGCCTTTTTTAATAGTATTGCAGCGCATTGCGGTAAAGCTTTTGAAGGTGAAGTAGCGGTAGATAACGCGAAAGGCCCAAGCTCATTTACAGATAAAAAACTGGTTATGCATGTACGTAAATGTAGTGAGACTGAGTTACAAGTACCGTTTCATGTAGGAGACGATGCATCACGTACGTGGATCATAACTAAAACGGGTAGCGGCTTGAGTTTAAAGCACGATCATCGTCATAAAGATGGAACAGACGACGCATCAACTATGTATGGTGGCCATACGCTTGATGCAGGGTCTGCGCAGATACAGTCGTTTCCAGCAGACCAATACTCTAAAGAGTTATTTGTAAAACAAGGTCTTGCGCAGTCTGTAGGTAATACATGGCAAATGTATATTTACCCAGAAGTATTTACTTATCGATTAATTCGCCAAGGACGTGAGTTTAAGGTGGATTTTGATTTAACTAAACCGATTACTCCACCATCAGCACCTTGGGGTTATAAATAAGGTTACTTACCCTTACTTGTATCTTCTTTAGTTTCGCATTGGAGTAAAACACTTAAATCAGGTTGGTAAGCGCGTGGTTTTGTTGGAAAGCGTTCGTACTCTTGCACGCCTTCAAGTACTTTCAACATAAAGGTATTGCCTCGGCATAGACGGTCAGCATGACGTAACAAAAATACACTTTGATTGGTAAAGTGTTTGTAATCGTCTGACTGGATTTCTATTTTATAGTTGTCTTCGCCAATTTGTGTTTGGTAGTAATGTACTTTGTTATCAAAGTCGTAGAGCTTCTCGGTTTCGGCTTTTTCAGCAAGTGCAGTATTTGCACTCGAAAGGGCCACCAGCGTAGCGCCTATAAATAAGCGTGGTGTGTTTATTCCTTTCATAAAATGTATCCTTTAATTTGCGAACTTTATACCCATTAATAAGAGTAATAAGGTCGATTTCTTTACGTATTAGTCTAACACCCAAAAAGGGAAAGTGTGATGTTCAAACAAATAAAACAACTTTTTGCTGTATTCGATGAACAGCAGCCAAGTATGCAAGAGCACGACTTAAAAACAGCGGTTGCTGCATTATTAATTGAAGTTATGCGCGCAGATACCAAGCTTGAACATGATGAACAACGAACCCTGACTGTAACCTTAAAAAAGTACTTTAATTTAACAGACACTGAGGTTAATGAGCTTACTAATAATGCGGCAAGTAGCTTAGATGATTCGATAGATTACTTTCAGTTTTCAAAACAGATTAATGAGCATTGTAGCGCGGAGCAGCGAATAGAAATAATAGAGTTATTATGGCGCTTAGCGTATGCCGATGGAGAAATAGATCCCCAAGAAGACTACGTTATACGTAAAGTAGCAGGGCTTTTATATGTAACGCATACCGACTTTATCGCCGCCAAAATAGCAGCGACAAAGTAATTAGTTATTTAGGCGTGCAAGTTATCTTAACTTACTTGCAACGCTTACTAACTGATGAGCGAGGGCTGATACTTTTTCAGCCGTTACAGGTTCATTTATTTGCCCATTCTCATTAAACAGTGTGTGCACAGCGGGTACTGCAAGTTGATCGGCAAGTACTAACGATCCAATGCCGCTTAATATATCACGCACATGATTTAAACCGCGTAAGCCGCCAAGCCCACCAGGCGATGCTGCAAACAAAGCAACCACTTTATTACGAAAAGCAGGAACAGCACCTTGCTCTGTACGCGATGCCCAATCAATCGCATTTTTTAGTGCTGCGGTAATAGAGCCGTTGTACTCTGGGCTTGCTAGTAAAATACCGTCGGCTGTACGTAGCTTATCTTTTAAAAGCTGTACATCGCTTGGTGTACCTTGCGCTTCAATATCTTCGTTAAATAGTGGGATGTTTAATTCGTTTAGTTTTATTACTTCTACTTCAGCACCTGTTTGTAGAGCAAAACGTGCTGCCTCATTAATAATTTTTTGGTTAAAGCTTTCTTGGCGAAGGCTTCCAGCTAGGGCGATAATTTTTGGTGCTGACATGGTAGTGGCCTTTTAATGTTTTAAGTTACATGACTAATGTAGCAAAATTTCACTTGTAGAAAACCCTAATAAACGCAACACTTGTGTGCGTATATGCACATAAGTAAAAGGTAGGCAGCATGGCGATAAAATTTGAAGATTGGCAAGACGTTAAAGTTGCGTTCGAAGTAGCACGGTTAGGCACGCTAACAGCAGCGGCCGAGGAGCTTAATGTGCACCACAGCACAGTGCTTAGGCGAATTAATAATCTTGAAAAAAACTTAAATGCACGGCTTTTTCATCGCCATGCTCGTGGCTACAAGGTTACTGAAATTGGCACCAAGTTATTTGCAACAGCACAAACAATCCATAGCTCCTTAGAGCAGTTACATAACGATATAGTAGCGGCCGATAGCACCCTTAGAGGTAGTTTGTTGCTAACGACGGTAAGTGGCTTTATGGATGTCCTTGGTGATGTATGTGAGCAATTTCAGGCGCTACATCCACAAGTGCAGCTTGAGGTTATTTTAGAACAAAAAAGGCTAAGGCTCGATCACGGACAAGCACATATTGCAGTGCGTGCAGGCCCAAGGCCTGATGAAGGCGATTATATTGCTCAGCATTTGGCGCAGCTTTCATCGGGTTTATACGCTAATAAACGTTACATTAATAAATACGGTATGCCTAAATTATTAAGTGATTTACAACAACATAACTTTGTATCGGGCGTGGCTGGTTTTAATGCCCGCGTGCCTTATTTTGCATGGGCTGATGAGCACATTCCTGCATCGCAAATAAAGCTGCGAGTATCTGAAACTGCAGAAGCGACTCGTGCAATCATTAAAGGGCTAGGCATTGGCGGATTACAACATGACGTAGCGGCGCAATATCCTGATTTAGTGCCTATATTACACAGTGAGTTAAGCTGGCCTACCGATGTATGGTTAGTCACGCATCACTTAGTGCATCGTACTGCTAAAGTACAAGCTTTTGCAGGGTTGTTAAAAACACACTTTAGTAAGTTAGCTGCTAATCAATAGTTTTAGCTGTATTTTAAATGATTATAGTGTTTTTTTTACTTCTATCCCTAGGCGTTTAGCCAAGCGTACTAAGTTTGCTCTATCTAATTCAAGTACTCTTGCTGCTGCTGACCAGTTGTAGTTATGCTTCTTTAATTGCTCGGTAATTACGTTGTATTGCAACGATTCTACAGCTTGCTTTAAAGGTTGGTTGATTAAGGTGTTGGTTGTACTTTGGCTTGCTACTAGAGAGTTTTGCGGCGCACTCGGTGTTAAGTCACAGTGCTCGCTTGTAATGGTTATTATTGGATTTTGCCATTGGCTTTGTTTTGCTTTAAGGGCGCTGCGGCTAATGACGTGTTCAAGCTCGCGAACGTTACCTGGCCAGTTGTACTGATTAAGCAATACTTGCGCTTCAGGGCTTAGTTTTAATTGTTTTATCCCTAATTTACGGGCTGTTTGCTCGATAAAATAACCAGCTAAGAGTGTTATGTCGTGCTCGCGTTTACTAAGTGGTGGCACAGTAATAGGGTAGACACTGAGGCGATGGTATAAATCGGCTCTAAAGCGACCTTGAGCTACTTCTTCTTTTAAATTTCTGTTGGTTGCAGCAACGACGCGTACATCTACGTACTTTGGCGTGTCTTCTCCTACCGTTTGTATTTCGCCACTTTGTAGCACTCGTAATAGTTTACTTTGCATGCCCAGGGGCAGTTCGCCTATTTCATCTAAAAATAACGTGCCGCCATCAGCTAATTGAAATTTACCTTGGCGCGAATTTAGTGCGCCTGTAAAAGCCCCTTTAGAATGACCAAAAAATTCACTTTCGGCGAGGTTTTCGGGAAGCGATGCACAATTTAAGTGAATAAGCGGTTGATCTTTTCGAGCTGAATTTAAGTGAATGTTACGCGCAACAAGCTCTTTCCCTACCCCTGTTTCACCTAATATAAGCACGCTAAAGTTAGATGCTGCAACGAGTTTAATTTCGTTTTTAAGTGTTTGCATTAGTGGACTTTGACCAATAATTTCACCGCCGTCACGTGTTAATGCTTCACGATTTAGTTCTTGTACTAATGCACTTGAGTGCTGTGCATGCTGTTTGTAATGGGCAAGTTCTAAGGCCGTTTTAAAGTGCGCGCTACACAGCGTTTGTAAGGTATTGAGTGTATCAGCGCTTATGCTGTTAAATGCATTGGCGTTAAGGCTATCAAACGTAAGTACGCCAAGTAGCGCGTTTTTATCATAAAGAGGTAAACCTAAACATGCATGTACCGGTATGTCGCCGGTTTTAGCTAATAGTAATCCGTCGTATGGATCGGGTAGTGGGCAGTCGTGCGCAAATTGAAGCGCGAGTGCGCTTTTGCAAATAGCTTCTAGGCGAGGGTGTTCTACTATTTTAAATCGTCTGCCTAAACTGTCGGGCATTAATCCTTTAATTGCCAGTGGTTTTAATTGTTCGCCCTGAAGCACTAATAACGCACTTGCATCACTTGGAATAACCCGCTCAACCGTTGCTAGTAATTGATCAAAGCTATGCTCGTGTAGTGTACTCTGAGCAAGCTCTAGAGCAACTTGTGTAAGGTTGAATTGCTGGTTCACGTCAAAATGACCTATTTGTGTTTTTATGAGTTAATTTATAGTAGGTCATAAAGACTCACACTGTAAAGTGATTTAATTTAACTTGTTGAATTTAATTAATTAAACTTGTTGGCACAGTATGTGTAATAGCTAAGTAACGTAGTTAGTTACAGAGATCGCTATGAACACACTAATGCTGAATAATTTAAATAATCAAACACAGTTTAGTTCACTGCATGGGGCACTAGCGTGCGCTGAATACTTTTTTGCTCAGTATGGTGTAGGGCAGGAAATAAAATAATGCGCCCTATAAACTTAACTGAGCCAATGCCAGCACGCGTTGCTATTCATCAAGTATCTCAATGGCCGTTATGGATGCTAGCTTTTAGGCCTTTCTTTTTAGGCGGTGGCTTATTGGCATTTTTGTCAGTGGGGTATTGGCTACTTATTTTAACAGGCCATGCAAGTTGGCACTTATCGATACCTGCGACATTATGGCACGCGCACGAAATGCTGTTTGGCTTTGCAGGAGTTGTAGCTGTTGGCTTTTTACTTACCGCAGCACAAACGTGGACAGGCGTGCCGAGCATAAGTGGCAAAGCCCTTATGTGGCTTACGCTTATATGGCTTGCAGCGCGCTTAGCATTTTTTGTAGTACTGCCAGATATTGCTCATTTTAATTTATATGCTGCACTTACATTACAAGTTATTTGGTGGCTAGGCGCCATAACCGCGTTGGCTAATATGTTATTAAAAGCCAATAGCAAAAGTAACTATCCGTTTTTAGCTATTTTAGCTGTGCTTTGTGGGCTCAATGTATTGTATTTAATACTTGTTTTACAACAAAACATGCAGCTTGCACTTGGTGTGGTTGATACCGCAGTGCTGGTTATTACTTTACTAGTTGGCATTGTTGCGGGCCGCGTTTTACCATTTTTTACCGCTAAAGGTCTGGGGTTAGCCGCACAAGTTCGCACTCCTAAAATAGATAAAGCTGTTATGTATTTATCTATTGTGGCTATCACTTTATTTTTCATCAACAAGTTGTTTTTGAACACGATTAATCCTGCGTTAGTTGTTGCAATTGTTGCTGCGCTTCACCTGCTTAGGGCTGGTTGTTGGTGGGATAGCAAGGTATTGAGAGTGCCGTTGTTATGGTCTTTACATTTTTCCTACTTAGCGTTAGGCGTAGGGTTAATGATGGTTGCATTTAGCTTTTATAGCAGTGCAATACAATTTAAAGATGCGCTGCACTTAATCACTATTGGCACAATAGGTATGATGATTTTAGCAATGATGACGCGTGTATCACATGGTCATACAGGGCGGACACTCGCTATTCCTCATTACATGGCTGTTGCTTTTACGTTTTTGCTTGTGGCCGCTATTACTCGTTCATTACTCCCTTTTATTATTGGGCCTCACCTTGCTTGGCAAATAAGTGCTTTGCTGTGGTTAGTGGCTTTTTCATTATTTTTAATTCACTGCACACCTATATTAACGCGGCGTCGTGTTGATGGGCGTCGTGGTTAGTTTACCCATAGGAAACACATATGTTATCTGATAAAACCATTGAGATTGTAAAAAGCACAGTTCCGCTATTAGCGCAGGCGGGTACGGTTGTTACCGATCATTTTTATAAGCGTTTATTTAGTCATAATCCTGAGCTTAAAAATATTTTTAATATGGCGAACCAAGATACAGGTCGTCAGCAATTTGCACTTTTTAATGCATTGGCTGCGTATGCACAAAATATTGATAATTTAGCCGTATTAAAAGAAGCGCTAACACGTATTAATCATAAGCATACAAGCTTGAGTATTTTACCTGAGCATTACCCTATTGTAGGTGCACACTTAATTGGTACGCTTAAAGAGCTTCTTCCTGAGCAATTTACTCCCGATGTTGAATACGCTTGGCGCGAAGCTTACGGCGTACTTGCTGATATTTGTATAACCGAAGAAGCTGCTTTGTATGAGCACAGTAAAAATAAACACGGTGGTTGGGCGGGAACTCGGCAATTTGAAATAACCAACAAACAGGCCGAATCAGAACTAGTAACGAGTTTTACACTTACGCCAGTTGATGGCGAAGCTGTTATTACACATAAACCAGGGCAGTATTTAGGTATTAAAGTTAAGCCAGAGGGCGCTGAATATGAGGAAATTCGCCAGTATTCTATTTCACAAAAAAGTAACGCTAAAAACTACCGTATTAGTGTTAAAAAAGAGCTACAGCCAAAGCCTGGCATGGTGTCTAATTATTTACACTCATTAGAGCAAGGCACTATTGTTGAGTTATACCCGCCGGCAGGAGACTTCTTTTTACGCAATAACACAAGTCCAGTGGTTCTCATTTCAGCAGGTGTTGGGCAAACGCCAATGCTGGCTATGCTTGAAACGTTATTAAGTGACAATTCTAATCAAGAGATTATGTATTTACATGCTTGCGAAAATACTCAGCAACATTCGTTTTCAAAATATTTATATGATCTAACAGCGCAGAATAACCACTTGAAAACAATAACGTGGTTTAACCAAGCGACAGAGGGCGCTGACTTTACTGGGTTAATGAACCTAAATGCAGTACAAGCACAGCTACCATTGAGTAATGGCGACTTTTACTTATGTGGTCCTGCCGGTTTTATGGCATTTATAAAAAAGCAGTTACTTGAATTAGGTGTTAAAAACGAGCAGATTCATTATGAAGTGTTTGGTCCGCATGAAGACTTGTAATAACGCTTTAAAATAGAAAAAGGCGTACAGCGATGTGCTGCGCGCCTTTTTATAAACGCTAATAAAGTGCCTTATAACTCTTTACAGGTCACACCTTCAAGTACTGTAGTAAGCTCTTTTTTAGGATAGTAAAGCTCGCATTGGTTATTACGTAGTTGCAAAATAAACTTCTCAGATTTTATATTATGCGCGCCCATAATTACTCTGCCATCAGACCCTTTACTCATTGCATGATCAATTAGCAGTTCGCTACGTTTAGTAAATACGGAATCGGAAAGTGTTACTAATGCGCCTCCCTTAGCTTGTTGAATTGCCTGTTGTAGTGTTGCAATAACGCTAGGATTAACGCTCGTTAATATAGCGGGTTTAGCGGGATCACTATTTACACTTTGGCATCCACCTAAAGCGAATAAGGTAGCTAATGGGAGTACTAATTTAGCCATTACCTTTCCTCACTCAGTGTTGGCCAAGTTAAGTCCATATTACGCTGGGTAAATTGCTCAGGCATATTTAAAGGAATGAGAGATTCACGAGAGCTTGAAAAATTAGCTGGCTCTGCTTTTGCAGCAGCCGTTCTAATTGGGCAATTGCCATTTTCAACATGAAACAATGCGGTGGCTAAAACGGCCTCGTCACTGTCGCCTAACTGATGATCAAAGTCGTCCTCAATTTCACAACCTTGAACATCAGCATCAAATTGTGGCGTAGGGGTTGGTGTAAAACCCGCAGCGTATTCGCCAAATCCTTTGCTATTTACCCCACTAAATTGAATAGTGTAATAGGTTGTTGCGCAGTTATGAGTTGGGGTAAAGCCATAGGGCTTACCGCAGGTTGTATCGCCAATTAAAATAACTTCTGCGTCTATACCTTTTAAACCATTAATAAAAGCTTCTGATGCCGAACAGGTGCCTGATGTGCTTAATACATAAACCTTCGATAAGTTTAAATCAGGTAGGTTTTCACCTGTGCTAAAAAAAGTAGAGTAATCTATTTCTTCATCAATAAATGGAAAAGGTGAATCAACGGGTTGTTTATCGTTTTGTTGAGTTTGATAATAAAAGCGGTTGTTAACGTTGGCATTACCGGCAACCATATAAGCTAATTGTGCCGACAGTGCTAATAAACCACCACCGTTATATCTAAAGTCGATTACAAGCTCATCAATACCATCGGTTTTAAACTTATTTACTGCATCAATAAGCCCTTCTTGGGCAATGCTTATATGGCTATTAAATTGCATGTAACCCACGCTTGAACCATTTGCGGTTGTAATCGTTTTAACATTTTGAACCGGTGTTTGTTCAATATTGCCAGCGGTTACATTAAATGTTTTTTCGGCGCCATCGTTACTGCGTACAACAATAGTATGTGAGTCGCCGTTAGTAGGACTAAATAAACCTTCGTTAAGCGTATCTACACCCGACTGTGTATTGGTATTAATGCTAACACCGTCAACTGAAAGTACAGTATCACCACGTTGAAAGCCTATTTGGCTTGCAGGTGAATCATCTTCAAGATAAGCGACGCGTAAAATACGGTCGGCTGTATCGCCAATAAACGCCCAATTTATACCGTAACCAGAAGTAACGCCCGATTGCGCTTCTTGAAAGTAATCTTCAGTAGGTTCTGAAAAATGAAAGTTATCTTTTTTTGCTCCTGAGTCGGTAAGCTGCTCTGTTTTTAATTGGGCAAAATAATCGGCTACTGTGGCAAAGCTTTCAGGATCGTTATCGGCAATCTCATCATACCAAAGGTAGGTTTCGTCGCTCCAAGAACGAAGCCAGAGTTTTTCGTAAAGGGCAGAACCGGCTTGATCTGGGTAAGGCTCGTTGTTATTAAAGGGATCGTTACCCGTACGCGGGGTTTCGCAAAAGTTTTTTAAATCGTTAGAGGGTTCAAATACACCCGCAGTCCATGTTGGACTGCTACTAACAGGTGTTGTAACTACAGGGGCTGAGTCGATACCGCTACCGCCGCCGCCACAACCGGTCAAAGCAAAGCCCGCAAATGCAGTGAAAATGGCAAGCGAGGTTTTATTATTTTTAAACATAGTTAAGGGCTTTTTTGTAAATAAGTTGTTTAAAATATTACAACACTCGCTCGTTTATTCAACATTTATAACTTTGATTTATGTAAATGAGTGTTAAAGCTTAGAGCTTGCTCGCACTACTTGTATCTGCGAATGCTTGCTTTTGCCATGCATTAAATAACTTTTGCTGTTTATCAGAGATTTTTAAACCGTATGTTTTTTGCATGTAAGCGTAGGTGTCAGCTATACGTTTTCGTGCATAAACAGGCGGTTCAACTACACGTTGCTTAAAGTTTACTTTTACTTCGCAACGACCATATTGTGTGGCGTTTTCGCTAAGCATACCAAAACGATAATTAGAGCGATCGGCATTAATTTCGCCAATAGCTGGCGCTAAGTTATTTATATCAGCTTCCATTTTTCTAAATTTAGCACTTACTTTACGGCAGTTTTTACGCCCGCCATCTTGCCAGCATTGTAGCTGGTGACCAAATTCCCACGCCGGAACAATGTGCTCCCACTCAATGCGTAGTGCTCGCACATTTACTTTACCTGAGCGGGTAAGGGTATTTCGAGGAATGTAACCACAGTTAGACGGGTCAGGAACGAGTTTTTTGCCTTCTTTTTTAATATCACAGCCGCAGTAAATGCTTTTGGCGTTGTCAGGTAGGGTTTTAATTAAATGTCTTTTAGCCGTTGAAAAACGGGTAAATTGTTCGGCTGATACCGAAACGCACACACAACAAGCCAATAAGGCCAGAATAAATCGAGTCATATCCATCACAAATGTGAACTACAGGAATAGGCAGTTTAAAGCCTTGAAGATAAAAGATAAAGTTAACTTAAGGCCTACGCTTATATTAATAAAAAGTGCCTGATTAATTTTTTACTCAAAGTTATTTTCACTATTCATTTATTTCTCACTATTTATCGTATTTTAACCACACAAGGTTACCCGTTAAGGAGTATGCTTAAAGCTTACTCAATATGAGGATTTGGATTGCAAATGAAATTTGTTGATTATTATGCAGTGCTTGGAATATCGCCTGATGCAGATGATAAAGCGGTTAAAGTAGCTTATAAAAAGTTAGCCAGAAAATATCACCCAGATGTAAGCAAAGAGCCTCAAGCAGAAGATAAGTTTAAAGAAATAGCAGAAGCTTACGAAGTCATCCATAACAAAGAAGAACGCACTAAATACGACGAGTTACGTCGTCACCAACAAAATCGTGCTCGTCAACAGCAAGGCCATTATGGTGGTAACAATGCCTCTTCGCAAAGTAATTATCAGCAAAGCGATCCTCAAACCGACCAAGAGTTTTCTGACTTTATTAATTCAATGTTTGGCGGAGCTGGTGGATTCGATCGTTCCGGGCAGAGCAGAAGTAACGCCGCTCGCGCGCAAAAAGGACAAGATGTGGAAATAGAGTTCCCAATTTTTCTTGAAGAGACTTTAGTTGATACCGTTAAGCCTGTTGAGTTTATGTTACCGCAGCGAGACAGCAGTGGCCGTGTCACTGAAATTAAAAAATCACTTAAAGTGAAAATTCCTGCAGGCTCAGTAAATGGCGAGCGAATTCGACTAAAAGGACAAGGCGGATTAGGGTCAGCTAATGGGCAAAATGGCGACTTGTATTTACAAATTAGTTTAGTGCCTCACCCATTATTTGATGTTGAAGGTCATAACCTAAATATAGTTGTCCCTCTTGCACCATGGGAAGCGGCTCTTGGTACAAAGCTAAATTTACCTACGTTGACAGGAAACATCCAATTAACTATTCCTTCTAATAGTCAGTCTGGTCAACGCTTGCGTATTAAAGGTAAGGGATTAATGAGTAAAAAAGCTAAAGGTGACTTATTTGCTGTGCTTAAAATTGTTAATCCAACATCTGTTGATGATACCAGTAAAAAACTGTGGGAAGAATTAGCCGAAAAAGCTCACTTTAATCCCCGTAATAACTGGAGCAAGCCATAATGCAAATTATCGTGACACAAAAAGACGATTTACTTACTAGCAAAGAGCTATGTTTGAGCAGTGATATTAGCGAAGCAATTTTATATGAGCTAGTTGAGCATAATATTGCGGTTCCAATTGATGGGGATCATGTTACGCAGTGGCAATTTACGGTATCTGCAGTGACCTTAGTTAAAAAAGCGGCCCGTATCCAACATGACTTTTCGTTAGATTGGTCGGCAATAGCTTTAGTTTTACAATTGCTGGATGAGCGTGATGAGTTGATTTTCGAAAACGAAATGTTAAAGCGACATTTGAGTCGATTTAAGCACTTGGAATAAAATAAGCCCTAGGCTTATTTACTCTTTGATAAGTGGGCGCTAGCTCTCAAAAACCAATATGACTACTTTGATTTATTCTTATTTTTAATTCGGATAAATCGTTTTAGTCGTATATTTTGTATAAGTAGTAATATTCCACTTAAACAAAAAAGTACACTGGTTGCTGAAAAGCTAATAAGCAGTGGATTATTAAAATTCTCTCGCTCATCGTAATCCATAATATGTAACATCCAAAAAAAGTCGAATATTCGCCATAGCGTGCTGCGAACGGTAACAACTTTGCCGTTATTTTCTGACAAGTACAGTGTTGTGTTAAATGTGTCGTCAAATTGTACCTGCCAAACATTGGTTTTATATCCTACTTCTCGCATACCTTGCTTTAGTAGTACAGCGCTTGTTACTTGAGCGTCAATAAGTAAGTGTGCTTTAGCATTTGCGGTAATTTGTATTTTAGTTGGCGGTTCAAATGGTCGGCCTGTTATTCCATTGAAGCTTTGCTGCTCGTTATTACTAAAGACAGTAATAAGTGGTGTAGTTAAGAAGTTCTCAAAAATTATTTGTGTTGGATTAACCACCTGAGAGGCAATATCGTCAAGTGAGGCAACATAATCAGCCTGCGTAAATGGGTTATTAAGAGTACGTGTTGCAAGATGCTCCCCATGAACTTTATCAAGAGGGATTGCACTCATAATTAAACCACCTAGTAACCATGCTAAAATTTGTAGTGCTAATAAATATCCTAACCATTTATGTAACTTGCGAGCATGTTTAAATATTTTTTTATTCATGTTTTAGTCTTATTATTTTTAGAAGCTAGTTTATTACATTAATAGGATAAGTTACTGCGACATTTTGTCGCAGTTTAAACTATAGCTTACTGTAATCATTTAAAAATAAAAAAGATTACACTTAAATTCCTAACATGACTTATCTGTTTAATTGAGCTGAATATTTGATATCCAGCTAGCTTTAAATGCTAAAAAATACTTAAAAGCTGCGAAATATCCATATAAAGTGGTTAATAGAGCATAGTTGATTTGGTATAACGGTAAAACTGCGTTAAAGTTTGCAATGAAATTATTAGAGGATAAATACGAAACGATGTCGGAAATTCAATTTTTAAATGTAGATCTTGAGCTTGAATCAAAGCAAGATATTAGTTTGCTAGTGGCGGACTTGAAAAAAGTCGCGACGATTTTACATTATGACAAAGACGAATACCGTCAACTAGCGCGTATTGAAGCTACAGGTGAGGTGAGCACACCTGATAAAGCCATAAACCATATATGTGAGCTTATTGAATCGTGTTCGCGTAATGCGCTAAAGCAATGGTTAAGCTGTTCACGTAGAACGTTTGATATTGGTTTTGAATCAGGGACTTCTCCTAAGTGCTTTAATCAAGCCTTAGATGCAGATACATTATTGCGTATATCTGCGATTGGTGCGGGTATGGAAATTACCATTTACCCAATCGAAAAGTAACTATCTTCGCTCTACGACTGCTGCGGTCATTTTTGATACGCAGCACAGCTCATTGCGGCTATTTGTAATTTTTATTTCCCATACTGAACTACGTTTGCCAATATGAAACGCTCTAGCCGTTGCTGTTAAAGTGCCGTTGCGAGATGCTTTTAAATGACTTGCGCTAATTTCCTGCCCTACACAGTAAAATTTAGTAAAATCGACAACAAAGTTAGCGGCATAGCTGGCGACTGTTTCGGCAAGTACAACGTTAGCACCGCCGTGAACCATGCCCATTGGGTTATGATGCTCAGGAATTGCCGGCATTGTGGCAACCAAATAATCATCGCCAATTTCTGTGACTTCTATCCCCATAGTTTTCATTAATGTTCCTTGGCCATTAATGCCTTGTTCTAACTGCTTGCACAGCTCTAAGGTGATGGGCTGGTACCAAATACTCATAATGTCTCCTTTGCATTTTTAATCATTTATAAACTTAGCTTTAGTTATATCCCTAAAATGTACACAAGTGAAATTACTTTAGCTATTTTAAGGCTTAATTTAAATTTGCGATTTTTATTTAACTGTATATACTCACAGTTAAATGTACTGTATGGAAAACCAGTTGTATGCGACCATTAACGAACCGCCAAGCTCAAATACTCGAACTAATTAAAGTTTTTATTAAAGACACTGGTATGCCTCCTACACGTGCTGAAATAGCGCAAACATTAGGTTTTAAAAGTGCCAATGCTGCTGAAGAACATTTAAAAGCACTTGCTAAAAAAGGCGCAATTAAAATGAAACCAGGTGCAAGCCGTGGTATTCAATTAATTGAAGAAGAAGAGCCAGAACAATTAGGTTTACCGCTTATAGGGCGTGTTGCTGCTGGTTCACCTATTTTGGCGCAAGAGCACGTTGAAAGTCACTGTAAAATCGATCCATTAATGTTTAAACCGGCTGCAGATTTTTTACTACGCGTTAACGGTATGAGCATGAAAGATATTGGTATTATGGATGGTGATTTACTTGCTGTACATCGTACTCAAACCGCTGAAAACGGGCAAGTTGTTGTTGCCCGCCTAGACGAAGACGTAACTGTAAAACGTCTTGAGAAAGCGGGTCGTAAAGTATTACTTCATGCTGAAAACGACGATTTTGACTCTATTGAAGTAGATCTTGAGAATGAGTCTTTTAATATTGAAGGCTTAGCCGTTGGCGTTATAAGAAACGCTGATTGGATGTGACTTTAAAAATAGCTTTTAAACAAGCAGTTTTATAAATGCGTACTAACTAGTACGCATTTTTGTTTTAAAATTTGTACTAAAAATAGGGCGTAAACAGCCCACTGACTATTTAAGCTGTAAACTTTTTTGCACTTATATTTTCCCCCTCCGAATGCGTTAAACCCCTTTGCCTTGCTCATATTTTGAACTTTCTGTTGCCCAGTTGATTACCGATTTTTTATTAATTATTCAATATCACCTGGTTGTTTTTTATACTAAAACTTGCTTGTTGTTCGTTTTTTAGCTAATTGTTAATGTGCTGAGCTAATAATAACTCACAGCTTTTTAGTTTTGAGAACACACAATATACACAAACCCGTTGTTGGCGCAGCAAAACCAATCAATATTAAATTAGATTGGCTAAAAAAATAAAAATAACGAATTGGCGTTTAAGCCGTATGCCTCTTCGCTTTGCATTCGCAATAGCATCAAAGGAGCCGTCACATGGGTAAACTGACCTCTACCTTGTGGCTTATATTATGTGTTTTTTCGCACCCAGTTTTGGCTAACAGCCAATACAATATGCGCAAAGGCGTAACCGATATAAGCAATAATGTATATCAGCTGCACATGACCATATTTATAATATGTTGTGTGATTGGGGTGATAGTGTTCGCAATTATGTTTTGGGCACTTATTCATCACCGTAAATCTAAAGGGGCTGTACCTGCCCAATTTCACGAAAGCACTAAAGTAGAAATACTTTGGACTGCAATTCCGTTTGTTATTTTAATTGCTATGGCAGTACCAGCCACTAAAACCCTAATTGCAATGGAAGATGCCAGCAAAGCTGATCTCACTATTAAAATTACGGGTTCGCAATGGAAATGGCATTATGAATATATGGGTGAAGATGTAGAGTTCTACTCTATTTTATCTACCCCGCAAGATGAAATCGCGAATCTTGCAGATAAAAATCCTAACTACTTACTTGAGGTTGATAAGCCTCTTGTACTGCCAATAAATCAAAAAGTACGATTTTTAATGACTTCTGACGATGTTATTCACTCTTGGTGGGTACCTGATTTTGCAGTTAAAAAAGATGCGAACCCCGGCTTTATAAACGAAACATGGACGAACATAAACGAAGAAGGTACTTACCGAGGCCAATGTGCTGAGTTGTGTGGTAAAGACCATGGCTTTATGCCCGTTGTGGTGGTCGCTAAATCTGAGGCTGATTTTAAAACATGGCTTACAGATGCAAAGCAGGCTAAACAAAAAGCAGCATTAGCAGATGCCGCATTACTTGATAAAACCCTCCCAAAAGAAGAATTAATGACTTTAGGCGAACAAGTATATATGGCTAATTGTGCTGCATGTCATCAACCTACTGGCATGGGGTTACCGGGCGTATTTCCTGCACTTAAAGGCAGCCCGATAGTGCTTGGCGATATAAAAGATCACATTAATGTAGTTATCCATGGACGACCCGGTACGGCAATGCAAGCTTTTGCCAAGCAGTTATCTATAAAGCAATTAGCTGCGGTTATTACTTATAAACGTAATGCGTGGGGTAATGATACGGGTGATGTTATTCAACCGAGTCAAATACAGACAGCACTTGATGCCAAAGTGGAGGCGAACTAATGAGTAGCATAGTAGAACAACCTAACGCCAATGAAGCTCATCATGCTCATCACCCAGCTAAAGGTTTTAAACGCTGGCTTTACACAACTAATCATAAAGATATAGGTAGTTTATATTTAATTTTTTCGCTGACCATGTTCTTAATTGGTGGCGCAATGGCCATGGTGATCAGGGCTGAATTATTTCAACCAGGTTTACAGTTGGTCGACCCTCACTTTTTTAATCAAATGACCACAGTGCATGGTTTAATTATGGTGTTTGGTGCGGTTATGCCCGCCTTTACAGGCCTTGCTAACTGGATGATACCACTCATGATTGGCGCGCCAGATATGGCATTGCCAAGAATGAATAACTGGAGCTTTTGGATTTTACCGTTTGCGTTTTTAATCCTATTGGCATCGTTATTTATGCCTGGTGGGGGGCCTGCATTTGGTTGGACTTTTTATGCACCACTGTCCACAACATACAGTAATGACAATACTGCATTTTTTGTATTTGCCGTACATATTATGGGAATTAGCTCAATAATGGGCGCAATCAATGTGATTGTAACCATAGTGAACTTACGTGCCCCAGGCATGACATGGATGAAGTTGCCCTTATTTGTATGGACGTGGTTAATTACTGCCTTTTTATTAATAGCCGTAATGCCAGTGCTTGCAGGGGCTGTCACTATGGTACTTACCGATAAGTATTTTGCGACCAGCTTTTTTGATGCCGCAGGCGGTGGCGACCCGGTGATGTTCCAACACATTTTTTGGTTTTTTGGTCACCCCGAAGTATACATTATGATTCTTCCTGCCTTTGGCATTATATCTACAATAGTACCTACCTTTTCTCGTAAAAAACTTTTTGGCTATGCCTCAATGGTATACGCCACATCCTCCATAGCACTATTGAGCTTTATTGTATGGGCTCATCATATGTTTACCACTGGGATGCCGGTCGCTGGCGAGTTGTTTTTTATGTACGCGACCATGCTTATATCGGTACCTACAGGAGTAAAAGTATTTAATTGGGTTGCCACAATGTGGAAAGGCTCAATAACTTTTGAAGTGCCAATGCTTTTTAGTATTGCGTTTATTGTGCTGTTTACCTTGGGTGGTTTTTCTGGATTGATGCTGGCAATTACACCTGCTGATTTTCAATATCACGATACTTATTTTGTAGTGGCGCACTTTCATTATGTATTAGTAACAGGAGCTGTATTTTCGATAATGGCGGGGGCTTATTACTGGCTGCCCAAGTGGACGGGCAATATGTTTAATATCACATTGGCTAAATGGCATTTTTGGCTATCGCTGGTGAGCGTGAACGTACTGTTTTTTCCTATGCATTTTGTAGGGCTTGCTGGTATGCCGCGTCGAATTCCCGATTACGCTCTTCAATTTGCCGACTTTAACGCAATCATAAGTATTGGTGGGTTTGCCTTTGGTTTATCGCAATTGTTGTTTGTAGCTGTGGTAATTAAATGCGCGCGTGGCGGTGATAAAGTGCCTGCAAAAGTATGGGAAGGGGCAGAAGGCCTTGAGTGGGAAGTTGACTCTCCAGCGCCATATCATACCTTTTCTACGCCGCCGGTAATTAAGTAATGACACACGCACCGCTACTCAAACGTTTGGTACTTATTTGCATAGGCATGTTTGCCTTTGCCTTTGCTTTAGTACCTTTGTATGACGTGTTTTGTGATGTAACAGGGCTTAATGGAAAGCCTTCGCTTGAGCAAGCAGAGCAAAGTACACAAATAGTACAAAACCGAGAAGTCGGCGTTAGCTTTACTACTCACGCACAAAGTGGTGCACCGTTTAAAGTTAAATCAAAAGAATACAGTGTAGTGGTAAAACCCGGTGCAATGCGTGAAGTAATGTTTAGTGCTAAAAATAACAGCAATCTAGATAAAGTAATGCAGGCTGTACCATCAGTCTCGCCAGGTAAAGCGGCAAAGTATTTACATAAAATAGCTTGTTTTTGCTTTGATCAGCAACCTCTAAAAGCAGGTGAAGAACTTGAATTTAAATTACTTTTTTATGTTGATACCGCATTGCCAAGCGACATTGAAGAATTAACTTTATCTTATACCGTATTTGATATTAGTGAACAGCTGGTGGCAAGTAATAACTAGCTTTTTAAACTAGTGTGAAACTAGGAGTAAATAAAATGAATCAAGAATATGAGCATTATTACGTACCTGAGCAAAGCCCGTGGCCTATTGTAGGTGCAGTTGCATTGTTTTTTATTGCAGTAGGGGCAGGCTTGACTGTTATGAGTGTAGGTAAAGAAGGTGGTAGCGGGGTTTATCTGCTTTATGCCGGTATTGCTGTGCTTGTGTATATGTTGTTTAGCTGGTTTAAAAATGTAATTAGTGAATCGGACCAAGGTTTGTACTCAGCACAAATGGATCGCTCTTTTAGACAAGGTATGAGCTGGTTTATTTTTTCTGAAGTTATGTTTTTTATGGCCTTTTTTGGTGCGCTTTTTTATGCACGCGTATTGTCGGTACCTTGGCTTGGAGGTGCAGGCAATAATGCAATGACTAACGAGGTTTTATGGCCAACTTTTGAAGCTGTTTGGCCGCTAGTTTCAACACCTGCTGGCGAAACTACTCAGGCTATGGGCTGGCAAGGCTTACCACTTATAAATACCTTAATACTGCTTACTTCCTCAGTTACTTTACATTTTGCCCACGTAGCGATGGAAAACAATAAACGTACTCCACTTAAGGTTTTTTTAGGCGCTACTATTTTACTGGGTGTTTGCTTTTTAGGGCTGCAAGTTGAGGAGTACATGCATGCATATAATGACCTTAATCTAACGCTAGATGCGGGTATTTACGGTAATACGTTCTTTCTGTTAACTGGTTTTCATGGCATGCATGTAACGCTAGGAACCGTACTTTTATTTGTAATATTTTTACGGATATTAAAAGGGCACTTTACTAAAGATAAGCACTTTGCTTTTCAAGCAGCTGCTTGGTATTGGCACTTTGTTGATGTGGTGTGGCTGTGTTTGTTTGTATTTGTATATGTGCTGTAGCGTTTATTGGCGAATTATTTGCTTTAATAAAACCAAGTTTAAGCGCTGCAATAACAACAATTAAAACAACGAACGAAAACAATACGCGACGACCTAAAAAGTGAGACATAGGTCGTCCCCCTGTTTTCCCTGACACCATAATAAACAATGCTCTAAATAAGTTAAAAAGTATAAATATTAACAACAGTACGATAATAATTTTAATAATCACTGAGTTGACCCTTTATGCAGTTAGTTTTATGGCACAAACAAAAGCTTAGCTCACTAATCACACTTTGTATGGTTGTGGTTGTTGTACTTGTGTGTGTGCGATTGGGGTTTTGGCAGTTGGAGCGAGGTGAGCAAAAGCAGCAACAACTAACCGCCATTGCTAAGCAACAGACTCGTGGTGTGATGAGCTGGTCTCAATTACTTAACTTGCCTGATAGCTGGAACAAAACTGGTGTATTGGTTGAGTTAAAAGGGCGGTTTGTACAAAACCAATATTGGCTTTTAGATAATCAAGTTTATAACGGACAAGTAGGGTACGACCTACTTGCTTTACTAAAGCCTGACACCGAAGAAAAAGTGATTTTAGTTAATTTAGGATGGGTAAAAGCGCCTATATCTAGAGATGCACTGCCAAAGGTTACTCTGCCTACAGGTGTTTTTATTCTTAAAGCGCAAATAAAAGAAAATAACTTAAGTAGCTTTACGCTTGAAGATAAAACGACAAATAACGACTTACCTACAAGAATCCAATCTATCGACTTGAATATGCTGAGCACTCAAAGCCAGCAATCATTAATTAATTTTATGGCTTACAGACAAGGTACTGGTGATGAGATTGCAACACCTCATTATGAGGCCGTTGTTATGAGCCCTCAAAAGCATAATGCCTACGCTTTGCAATGGTTTTTAATTGCTGTTGCATGTGCTGTTGTGGCTATTTTTGCGAGTAAAAAAAGGACACATAATGAAAAATAATCCCCTTTTGTTGTTTGTGGGTTGCTGCGCTATCCCATTAATTTTGGCATATGGCGCATTAAAGTTTGATTGGTTGCCTACTGCAATTACTAATAATGGCGAGTTTTTAAGCCAAGAAATAAAACTTAAAAATTGGCCGCAAAATAATCCCAAACAATGGACTATCGCACTTAATTATTCAAACGAATGTAACACCCCATGCAGCGAACAGCTCAATGCACTTAATAACTTATATGTGGCACTAGGTAAAAACCAAGGCAAGGTTGATATGGCTGTAATGGGAAGCCCCGACAATAAAAATCTACCATGGAAAATTATTACCGAACAACAGAGTTTAAACCCTGCAAGTTTATATTTAATTGATCATATGGGGTTAGTGGTACTTGAATATCCCTTTAAGGTCGAGCCACAAGAAAACCGTTTAGTACAAAAAGGGTTATTAAAAGATCTAAAAAAATTACTTAACTATTCTCGTTCTAGCTAATTAAGTTGAGCTTAAGTTGGAGTATCTGATGTATAAAAATTATAAAAACTTAGTATTAATAACAGGATTACTCGCTTTGATTGTAGTTGCTTTAGGTGCGTACACCCGCTTAAGTGATGCAGGATTAGGGTGCCCCGATTGGCCTGGTTGTTATGGCTTTTTAACGGTACCTAAGCATGAGGCTGACATCGCCTTAGCAG
This sequence comes from Pseudoalteromonas sp. SG45-3, assembly GCF_014164075.1. NCBI lineage: Bacteria > Pseudomonadati > Pseudomonadota > Gammaproteobacteria > Alteromonadales > Pseudoalteromonadaceae > Pseudoalteromonas > Pseudoalteromonas sp. SG45-3. Next base: position 21,147 of record NZ_JACJEN010000016.1, read on the forward strand.
CTCAAAGCTACCCCGATATGATGTTCGAAACCGCAAAAGCGTGGAAAGAAATGATTCATCGCTACTTTGCAGGTGCTTTAGGTTTACTTATTTTAGGTTTATTTGTGTTGGCTTTTTTAAAGCGCCAATATCCAACTACGCCAGTTAAATTGCCTTTGGCTTTACTTCTACTAGTGGTGTTTCAGGCTGCCCTTGGTATGTGGACAGTAACCATGAACCTTCAGCCGCTTATTGTAATGGGCCACTTATTAGGTGGCTTTAGTATTTTGTCACTTATAACGCTTTTATATTTACGGCTAACCGCAAAACCTATTATGGGTGGTGATAGCGGCGCAAAACGCTATTTTGGTTTAAGTTTAGTAGCGCTCAGTGTATTGATTATCCAAATTGCACTTGGTGGTTGGCTGGCTGCAAATTACGCCGCTCCTCATTGTAGTGGTTTGCCATTGTGTAATTACGCACAACCGTTTTCATTGAGTAGCGTATTTCAATTACCACTTGAGCACAGTAATTATGAATTTGGTGTGTTATCGCAGCAAGCGCGTATGTCTATTCATTTATTACACCGCATTTGGGCACTGGTTACTTGCATCGTTCTGGCGCTAATTATGTGGAAAATATACAGCCAAGCGTACTCTAAAAAAATTAAAAATTGCGTGGTGAGCGTATTGCTTACCCTGCTTTGCCAAATTAGCTTAGGGCTTATTTTAGTACATTGGCATATTCCGTTGGGAGTTGCACTGGCGCATAACTTGATGGCTGCCATACTATTACTAAGCATGGTTAGGTTGTGTTATTACCTAAAATCACGCACATAAAGGGGAAATATAATGGCACTTATAATTGATAAAAAAATACTGCTACCCGTTAATGCTCAATCGCTAATTTCGCGTACTCATAATTTGCTACAAGACTACTTAGCAATTAGTAAATTTAAAGTGGTAGCTATGCTGGTGCTAACAGCTTGGGTTGGTTTAGCACTGGCTCCCGATGTAGGGCGCGGTATGGTCGTACAGTTTATTAGTTTGTTAGGTATAGGGCTACTTTCTGCTGCTGCAGCGGTTATTAATCATGTGGTTGATAGTGAGATAGACTCAAAAATGGCAAGGACTCGTCATCGTCCTGTGGCTAAAGGGCGTTTAAGTAAAACACATGCGCTTAGTTTTGCAGCTGTTATTGGGGTTGCTGGTTTTATTATGCTAATGGTGTGGGCTAATACCTTAACCGCTATATTAACGTTATTTGCATTGGTAGGTTATGCATTTGTTTATACATCATTTTTAAAGCGTGCTACACCGCAAAATATTGTTATAGGTGGGTTGGCTGGCGCAATGCCTCCATTATTAGGTTGGGTGTCAGAAACAAACCAAATGGCAGCAGCCCCTTGGTTACTCGTAATGATAATATTTACCTGGACCCCACCACACTTTTGGGCACTGGCTATAGCACGAAAAAGTGATTATGAACGCGCTAAAATTCCTATGTTACCAGTAACCCATGGAATCGACTTTTGTAAAACGTGCGTCGTTGCCTACTCCGTTTTACTCGCTGTAGTTTGCGTATTACCTTATTTAATTGGTATGTCTGGATTAATATATTTAATAGGTGCGTGTGTATTAAATGCAGTGTTTATATATAAAGCCGTCAAATTAAAAATTGCTGGAAATGATGAGACTGCAATGGACTTATTTCGTTTTTCGATTATTCATTTAATGGTACTCTTTGTAATCTTATTTATAGATAAATGGCTCCCTTTATGAAGCAGTTATGGCTTGGATTAATTGTTGTTTTTGTTTTGTTTTTATCAGCATGTTCAAATGAAAATAGTCCACCAGATGTAGATGCATTAGTTTACGAAAATGCAAAGCCATTGTCTGATTTTACGTTAAACGATCAGCGCGGCGAATTAGTGACTAAGCAACAATTTGTAGGACAGTGGAATTTAGTATTTTTAGGCTACACAAGCTGTCCAGATATTTGCCCATTAACACTTGCTAAGTTAAATGCTGTTTATAAAAATTTACAAGCAGATTATCCGCTGCAAGTTTGGTTTTTATCGGTTGATCCAAAACGCGATACGCCAGCTAAACGAAAGCAATACATAGATTACTTTAACCCTGACTTTTTAGCTGTATCAGGGGAACATAAACACCTTTTTCCTGTTGTTAGAGAGCTTGGTTTAATTTACGCCATTAGCGATAGTAGTGAATCAGAATATGCTGTTGATCATAGTGCCTCGGTCGCTATGGTTGATCAAAATGGAGCCGTTAGAGCTATTTTTAAACCAGAATTTAAACAAGGTAGTGTGCCATTAATTAATGCGACTACTTTAACTGAAGAGTTTAAAAAAATAGCTGATTACTACAAAAACTAGTTTTTACTTTTTACTAATTTGAAAGGAGCTTTAGGCTCCTTTTTTTGTTTTTTAACGATGATTTAAATTTAATTAAGCATTTTATGGCAATTTTAATAACTAGGGCTAAGCTTTTGTTATGAATTGAATTGACAGGGAATGCACCTACTAAATGCTAAAACTTCCAAGCGAACTTGCTATTACGCAAGTTGAAACACTACATCAAGATTTACTGCACGAACTCAATAGCAACGATGATATCTGTCTTGATATTAACGATGTGATTTCTGCTGATACTGCCTCAATTCAACTTTTATGCGCCTTACAAAAACACCTACTTACTATACAGCACAAAATAATATGGGTAGGCAGTAGCGAGGCCTTAACGCATACAATTAATAAACTTGGCTTAAGCCAATACTTAACAACCGAAAGTAAAAGTTAGGGGTATATATGAAAAGAATTTTAGCGGTTGATGATTCAGCATCGATGCGTCAAATGGTGAGCTTTACATTAAAAACGGCCGGGTTTGATGTAACCGAAGCTAAGGATGGCAGTGAAGCTCTCGCTATTGCCAAGCAACAAGATTTTGATGCCGTGATCTCAGATGTAAACATGCCAATAATGGATGGAATTACATTAATACGAGAGCTGCGTACTTTACCGAGTTATAAATTTACACCATTACTAATGCTTACTACAGAGTCGGGCTTAGAAAAAAAGATAGAGGGTAAAGCTGCTGGTGCAACAGGCTGGATTGTAAAACCATTTAATCCCGATCAGCTACTAGCGGTAATTAAAAAAGTTATTCGCTAAGGAGCGCAGTGTGAGTATAGATTTAAGTCAATTTTTTGAAGTTTTCTTTGAAGAGAGTTTTGAAGGCCTAGATACCATGGAGGCTGAGCTATTAAACTTAGTGCCAGGTGAGGAAGATTTAGAAACTATCAACACTATTTTTAGAGCTGCTCACTCAATAAAAGGAGGCAGTGGGACATTTGGTTTTAGCTCCGTTGCTGACTTTACTCATGTACTTGAAACATTACTAGATCAAATTCGCCAAGGTGAACGAGAGCTTAGTACCGAGCATGTTAATTTATTACTCAAAGCTGTGGATTGCTTGCGCGCTTTACTTGCTGCACTTCAAGGTGAGCAAGAGCCAGATTTAACTGAGGCAGATTTGTTAAAAGTACAATTTGAACATGTACTTGGAATGAAAAACGAAACACAAGAAAATAAACCTCAAAGCTTTGGCGAGCAAACAAGTAGTAATACCTATCAAATAGACTTTAAACCTCATCATCATTTATTTAAAACAGGAAACGAGCCACTGTATATGATCAGTGAGCTTGAAGAGCTAGGTGAGTTAGAAACCACAGTATTTTACGATGAAGTTCCAGAAATTACAGATTTGAGCAGTGATGAATGCTTTTTACATTGGCGCTTTTTTTTAGATACTAGCCATGATGAAAAAGCCATAAAAGAAGTATTTGAATGGGTAGAAGACGATGCCGACATAAAAGTTGAATTATGTGGCGGCTTATTTGGCAATGATGAGCCAATACAACCTAATCAAGATGAGATACCTAAAGCTGTTGAGCTTGAAGAACCAGATTCAATAAAAGTAGCTGAGTTACCAAGTAAGCCACAGCAACCCGTTGCTAATAAAGATAAAAAACCTGCAAGTACACCAGAGTCTACCTCTATACGTGTTGGCATTGATAAAGTTGATTCGTTAATAAATATGGTAGGTGAACTTGTTATTACACAAGCCATGCTAAATCAACTCAGCGAACAAGAAATCACACCAGCCACAATCACTTTACTACAAGAAGGCTTAGCACAACTTGCACATAATACGCGTGATTTACAAGAAAATGTGATGCGTATTCGTATGCTCCCAATTAATTTTGTATTTAGTCGTTTTCCTCGATTAGTACGAGATATAGCACAAAAGCTAAATAAGCAGGTTGAGCTAAAGCTGATCGGAGAGCAAACCGAGCTTGATAAAACAGTAATGGAAAAAATATCTGACCCTATGGTGCATTTAGTAAGAAACTCACTTGATCATGGGTTAGAGACTGTTGAGCAAAGACTGGCGGCAGGTAAAGATCCCGTTGGCACAGTAACCTTAAATGCATTTCATCAGGGTGGAAACATCGTTATTGAAATAATGGATGATGGGCAAGGGTTAAATACAAAAAAAATAAAAGAAAAAGCCATCGCTAACGAATTAATCTCAGCTGATAACCATCTCAGTGACGATGAAATAAATGAGCTTATTTTTATGCCCGGCTTTTCGACAATGGATGAGGTAAGTGACTTATCTGGTCGTGGAGTTGGGATGGATGTTGTTAAGCGAAATATCCAATCATTAAATGGCTCAGTGGAAGTAACCTCAGCGCCCGGTGTTGGTTCTACGTTTACTATTAGATTACCCCTTACTCTCGCTATTTTAGATGGGCAATTAGTTAAGGTGGCTCAGCATACTTATATTATTCCGCTCATTTCTATTGTGGAGTCACTGCAAATTGATATTGCAAAAGTGAGTCGAGTGGGTAAAAGCCTTGATGTATTGAGGCTTCGAGACGAATACATTCCTATATTAAGACTCTACGATATTTTTAATCATAAAAATGCTATTGAATCACTCGATAAAACGCTGCTTGTTGTTGTAGAAACAGATAACCAAAAGGTGGGTTTATTAGTTGATGATTTACTGTCTCAACAGCAGGTTGTTATTAAAAGTTTAGAGGCAAACTACCATAAAGTGGATGGCGTATCGGGTGCTACCATTTTAGGAGATGGGCGTGTATCGCTGATTGTGGACATTAGCGGCTTAATAAAGCTCTCAGGCTTAAAAAAGCCAGGTAGCCAAGAACTAACTATTGAAACGCAAGCCACTTTGGAGGCGTTATGAGCTCAGATCAAAGCCAGTTAAGTAACCAATTAAATCTTCAGCAACAGCAAGGTGTAAAACAGTTTTTAACTTTTATTATGGCTGATGAAGAATATGGCGTTGATATTTTAACAGTACAAGAAATTCGCAGTTGGGAAGAAATTACAGTACTGCCCAATGCACCTGAATTTGTAAAAGGCGTTATTAATTTACGCGGAACAATAGTGCCAATTATTGATTTACGGTTGCGTTTTGGATTACCAAGTGTCGACTATGGACCATTAACGGTGGTTATCGTTGTCAAAATAGAATTTGAACTAGGTAGTAAAATTATAGGTGTTGCTGTTGATGCCGTCTCTGATGTTTACAGTATTGCGGAGCAAGATGCGAAAGCGGTTCCTAGTTTGTCTGAATCGAGTAATTGTGAATATGTAGCTGGGTTGGTGAATGTTGGTGAAAAAATGGTAGCGCTAATTGACCTGCAAAAAACAATGAATATTTAGCAAATAGAAACTAAATGAATAATAAACTTAAAGGTGGTGATGAGCATGGGATGGTTTAGTAATCCAAAGCAGTCAAAATCAAGTAATGATTTAATTGTAGACGCATTGAATAAATCATTAGCGGTGATTGAATTTGAACCTAACGGAAAAATAATTACTGCAAATATGAATTTTCTAAACGCGATGGGCTATCGTCTTGAGGAGGTTCAAGGTCAGCATCACTCGATGTTTGTTGACCCAGATGAAGCTCAGGGCAACGATTATAAAAACTTTTGGCAACGCCTGCGTAATGGCGAGTTTATCTCAGATGAGTTTAAGCGTAATGCTAAAGGTGGAACTGAGGTATGGATCCAAGCAACTTATAACCCAATTGTTGATGAGCAAGGGCAAGTATTAAAAGTAGTTAAGTTTGCCACCGACGTGACTGAGCAAAAGTTAATAACAGCAGAAGCTTCAGGGCAAATTAGTGCTATAAGTAAATCTCAAGCGGTTATCGAATTTAATTTAGATGGCACTATTATTGATGCCAATGATAACTTTTTAAATGCGCTTGGCTATCAACTTAGCGAGATTAAAGGTCAGCACCATAGGCTTTTTATTGATCCCGAACTTGCAAATAGTATCGAATATAAAGAATTTTGGGCCAAACTAGGTCGCGGTGAATTTGATTCAGGGGAATATTTAAGAATAGGAAAGCAGGGTCAGGAGGTTTGGATCCAAGCATCTTATAATCCAATTTATGATATGAACGGCAAGCCGTTTAAAGTGATTAAATATGCATCTGATATTACTGAACAAAAAGAGCTTGAAAAGGCATCTCGCAAAGCAGCCGATTTAGCAAATGCGCTTAAAGTTTGCCAAGCAAACGTAATGATTGCTGATGAAAACCTTAAAATAGTATTTGTGAACGACCGTGTTCAGCAAATGCTAAAAGTCCGCGAAAAAGAATTACAAACCGTATTGCCAAGCTTTTCTGTTGATAATTTAATTGGCACCTGTGTTGATGATTTTCATAAGCACCCTAATCATCAACGTGATTTATTAAAAAACCTAGATAAGCCCTATAAAGCCGAGCTACTGTTAGCAGGTGTCACTTTTACCTTGATTGCTTCACCTTGGATCAGTCAAGACGGAAAGCATTTAGGCACCATTGTTGAGTGGGAAGATAGAACCAATGAAGTTGCGCTTGAAAAAGAAATCGCTGAGCTTATTGGTGCTGCAGGTAAGGGCGAATTAGATACAAGAGTTGCGGAAGATGGGAAGGAAGGGTTCTTTTTACGTTTGGCTCAAGGATTAAATAGCTTAGTTAAAATAGTTGATGATGCCGTTGCCGACACTGGCAATATGCTCGATGCGATGGCAAGTGGTGATTTATCAAAACGTATTGAAAAAGAATACAAAGGTTCATTTGATAAACTTAAACGCGACGCAAATGCTACGGCAGATAAATTAACAGAAGTGATTAATCGCATAAATTCATCGGCAACGTTAGTAGCCAGTGGTGCAGAAGAAATTTCTCAAGGTAATGCTGATTTAAGCCAACGTACAGAAGAGCAAGCCTCGTCACTTGAAGAAACAGCTTCAAGTATGGAGGAAATGACCAGTACCGTTCGTCAAAATGCTGATAACGCAAAAGTAGCAAACGACTTGGCAGAAGAAACCTGTGAAAAAGCGATTCAAGGTGGTGAAGTTGTTAATAGAGCAGTTACGAGCATGTCGGCAATTAATGAGTCGAGCAAAAAAATTGCAGATATTATCGGTGTAATAGACGAAATCGCGTTTCAAACGAATTTATTAGCGCTTAATGCCGCTGTAGAGGCAGCAAGAGCGGGTGAGCAAGGTCGAGGCTTTGCGGTTGTTGCAGGTGAGGTTCGTAATTTAGCGCAGCGCTCTGCGGGCGCAGCGAAAGAAATTAAAGAGTTAATACGAGATAGTGTAGGCAAAGTAGCTGATGGCTCTCAATTAGTTAATGAGTCGGGCGCTACACTTAAAGAGATTGTTGTGTCGGTGCAAAGAGTGACGCAAATGATTTCTGATATTACGGAGGCATCTGAAGAACAAAGTGCGGGTATTGAGCAAGTTAACAAAGCTATTTCTCAAATGGACGAAATGACGCAACAAAATGCCGCTCTAGTAGAGCAAGCCTCTGCTGCTGGTGAGTCTATGGCTGAGCAAGCTAATGAGATGCGCCGATTACTTAACTTTTTCTCAGTAGATCAGCAAGAGATGACAATGATGTCATCAACTATGCGAACCCCTGAACTATCTCATAAGCCGCAAAGTCGTTTTGTGAGTAATAAGCCAAGGGGCGATAACTTTGTAGACTCAGCTGATGAGTGGGAAGAGTTTTAATATTTAGCCTTTTTATGCCTCGTCTAATAAATAGTTACAGCGAGGCACTACTTGTTAGCGTTAGGTTTAATTGGGAGCGGACAATGAAAGAGTTTTTGTGTACCGACCGCGACTTTAAGGAAATTGCCAGTTTAGTTTACAGCGCATGTGGAATTGTATTAGGGGATCATAAGCGAGAGATGGTTTATTCACGCTTAGCAAGACGTATTAGGGAGCGTAAATTAACTGATTTTAAAGCTTACTTAGAGTATTTAAATAGCCATAAAGATCAGGAATTTGATGCCTTTATTAATGCAATAACAACGAACTTAACGTCTTTTTTTCGTGAAATACATCACTTTGAATTTATAAAATCTGAGCTTGTACCTGCTCTTTTAAAGGCAAATAAAAACAGTAAGCGAGTAAGAATCTGGTCTGCAGGTTGCTCCACAGGGGAAGAGCCTTACAGTTTGGCGATGACTTTAAATAACGCATTTCCGAGCAATTGGGATGTAAAAATACTAGCAACCGATTTAGATTCTAATGTATTGGCAAAAGCACAAAAAGGTATTTACACCGCAGCGAATGTTAATGGCTTAGATGACGTGCAACTTAAGCGTTGGTTTTTAAAAAGCAAAGACGGTGAAAATTATAAAGTTAGAGATAAACTAAAAGAGTCTATTTCTTTCAAGCGTTTAAACTTATTACAAGACTGGCCAATGAAAGGATCATTTGATCTTATTTTATGTCGTAATGTTGTTATTTACTTTGATAAAGAAACAAAAGATCAGCTTTTTAAGCGTTACGCCAATATATTAAATGAACAAGGTTATTTGTTTTTAGGTCACTCAGAAAGTATGGGTAAAGAGCATTCGCAATTCAAAAACTTAGGGAAAACTATGTACCAAAAGGGACAAAATGCACGCTGAGTTTAGGCCGGTATTACCTAACTTTGAACATATTAAACGATATTGGGATTCGGGCCGAGGTAGCGTTGTTGCTAAAGTACTTCCGGGTGAGTTTTATGTTTCTAAAAATAATGAACTGATCTCTACAGTTCTGGGTTCGTGTATTGCGGCTTGTGTATACGATGAAGTACTTGGTATTGGCGGGATGAATCACTTTATGTTACCAATTCAAAAGGGAGTAGAACTTAAAAATGCGCATAGTTTAAGTTGTCGCTACGGTAATTGGGCTATGGAGTATCTTATAAACGAAGTTTTAAAAAATGGCGCGTCTCGGTGTAACCTGAAAGTAAAACTTTTTGGCGGGGGGAAAATTATTAGTGCGATGACTGATATAGGGCTGGGTAATATTAGTTTTGCAGCAGCGTATATTAAAGAAGAGGCATTAAATCTAGTTGCCCATGATATGGGGGGCCCGTGGCCGCGAAAAATATTTTTTCATCCGAACACCGGTAAAGTTCACATGAAAAAACTTAAAAACCTACATAATAATACGATTGAAAAACGCGAAGTCCGTTACTTACAAAACCTTAAAAAGCAAGAAGTAGTAACCGATATAGAGCTGTTTTAGGAGTATGCATGATTAAAGTATTAATAATTGACGACTCCCCTTTAATTAGGCGTTTACTCACTGAAATATTACAACAAGCTAAAGACATTACAGTAGTGGGGAGCGCAGAGGACCCCTATGAAGCTCGCGAAATGATAAAAAAACTCAGTCCTGATGTATTAACGCTCGACGTAGAAATGCCAAAAATGGATGGTATTAGTTTTTTAAAAAACCTAATGCGATTAAGACCAATGCCAGTAGTGATGATTTCAACACTGACACAAAAAGGCTCTCCTATCACACTAGAAGCACTCGAATTAGGAGCTGTTGATTTTATAGCTAAGCCCACTAATAACGTAAGAGAGCAATTGAGCCAATATGCATCACTTGTCCAACAAAAGGTGCGAATAGCAGCTGGAGCAAGAGTAAGAAGCTATAAAAAAACGGTCGTCACAAATGAGCCTATTAATACTCATTCTCAGTTTTTACTTAATAAAGTAATAGCGATAGGTGCTTCAACGGGGGGGACTGAGGCTATAAAAGAAGTGCTTATTAAAATGCCACAAAATTGCCCGCCAATTGTAATTACTCAGCATATTCCTCCTGTGTTTAGCGCTTCATTTGCTGAGCGAATGAATCGTACATGCACGATAAATGTGAAAGAAGCTGAACATGGCGATAAGCTTAGCGCAGGCTGGGCTTATATAGCACCGGGTGGGTTTCATTTAAGTATTAAAAAACGAGGTGTTAGCTTGTATTGCCAGCTTGATGATGGCGAGCCGGTGAACAGACATAAACCTGCGGTAGATGTGTTGTTTAACTCATTAGTTGAAACTGGGGCTAAAAACGTAGTTGCAGCCATACTAACAGGAATGGGGAGTGATGGCGCAAAAGGTTTACTTGCACTAAAACAAAACGGAGCACATACCTTGGCTCAAGATGAGTATTCGTCTGTGGTATGGGGTATGCCTAAAGCAGCTGCTGAGCTAAATGCAGCTGACGAGATAGTTGCGCTGGATAAAATAACCCAGCGGCTTTTACATCAGGCCGTTAAGGTTTAGATGCTTCAATTACCCAAGGCTGCGAAAACCAAAAGTAATCGCCAGGGCTTGAAATAGAAGGGGCCGTGCAATTAAAACGAGAACGCCCTTTATTAAGCACCTTTGGTGAGGTGATTTCGACAGTATTTTTAGTTATCCATTTTAAATCTGCTTGGCCTACGCTTGATACATAACAGGCAAATTGGCTCTTATGAAAATCACCCATCTTAAATTCCATTGTGAGCGTGGGTGGATTTTGCTGTGTAACGCTATCTTGATAAGTTAAATTGGTGATATTAAACGCGCGTGAGTTGAGCTTAGTAATAAGGGTTTCTAGCTTGCTGTAAAAGCCTGATGCAGGAAAACGCGGCAAGCGGCTAAAATTAGAATCTTTATTTACAGCGCCTGAGTGCTGGCCAATACCCACAAAACCAAGCTCTGTCACGAGTGCTTGCAGCTCGTTATTAAACTCACCATACGGGTATGCTAAGTATTTATAGTCGTGGCCTATTTCTTCTTTTATGCGCTTTTGAGAGTTAAGAATATCTTGCTTAATACGTGATTGCCATTGTGCATCGGTTTCGTTTTCAAGCTTAAGGTGTAAGTAATCATGTTGTCCGCTATGATTGGCTATTAATGCCCCTTTTTTAGATAATTCTTTGAGCTTATCCCACCCCATTACGTAACTCATACCTTCGTCTATTAATTTAGGATTTACAAAGATAGTGTACGGGTAGCCAAACTTTTCTAAAATAGGTGCGGCTTGTTCATAGTTATTGTTATAGCCATCATCAAAGGTGATGGCGAGAGTTTTATCAGGTAAAGTTTCACCTTGTTGAAGCGCGCTAATTAACTCATTAAGAGGAATAACGTTAAAGTTGTGCTCTTTTAAATAGCTTAAGTGCTCCGCAAATGTATTGGCGCTAACGCTCGTGACAGCGGGTAGGGTTTCACTAACATGATGATACTGTAAAATAATGGCTGCTTGAGCCCGTACAGATACACTAATGAGGATAAATAACACTAAATGAAACAATTTCTTATACATAATAAGGCACACCATAAAAGCTTGCTGTTGTTAGCGGGTCCGATGATACTATCAAATATCACAGTGCCGTTGTTAGGAATTGTTGATACTGCTGTAATTGGGCACTTAGGAAGCGCTCATTACTTAGCTGGAATTGCCCTTGGCTCTGCAGTTATATCTATTTTATTTTGGCTTGCTGGTTTTTTAAGAATGAGCACCACGGGACTCGTGGCACAAGCATACGGAAAAAACGATTTAACCCAACTTGCCGCTTTACTTAAACGAAGCCTATTGCTTGCAAGCGCAGTGGCCGTGCTATTAATTGTGTTATCCCCATTAATAAAGCACGCTATTGCTTACCTCTCCGCAGCCAATGGCGACGTACTTAACCAAGCTTATCAGTATTTTAGCATTCGTATTTTTAGTGCTCCAGCAGCATTATGTAATTTAGTGTTACTGGGTTGGATGCTCGGTGTGCATTATGGTCGAGGTCCATTTTATTTATTACTCGTCACTAATATCGTTAATATAGTGCTCGATATTTATTTTGTTGTTTATTTAGATTGGGCAGTTGCAGGCGCTGCATGGGCGTCACTTATTGCTGACTATACAGCACTAGTATTTGCACTGTTTTTAGTGGCTAAACTAGCTAAAAAACAAGACATTGATCTAAATGTACCGAATTGGTTGAGTATTAGCAAAATGGCTGAATTATTGAGTTTGAATAGAGATATATTTATTCGCTCTTTAATACTGCAATTATGCTTTAGTTTTATGACATTTTACGCGGCGCGTATAGGCGAAACCACATTAGCTGCTAATGCTGTTTTACTTAACTTTTTAATGTTGGTGAGCTTTGCTCTTGATGGCGTTGCTTACGCCTCTGAGGCAAAAGTAGGGCAAGCGAAAGGCCAAGGAAGTGTTAAAAACATAGAGCTGTGGGTTAAAATAAGCGTATTTTGGGGTATGCTTTTTGGTGTGTTATATAGCCTATTTTTTGCATTATTTGGCAACACCATAATCAAGCTTTTAACCAATGTGCCAGAGGTTATTCAAGAGGCAACGTATTATTTACCATGGATAATAGTATTACCAATTTTGGCCATGAGTTGCTTTTTGTTTGATGGTGTTTTTGTAGGGCTTACGCGAGCAAAGAACATGCGTAACAGTATGATACTTTCAGCTGGAGTTGGCTTTTTTGGTGTGTTTTGGGTGTTTATAGACTTGCAAAATAACGGGTTATGGCTGGCTATGAGCTGTTTTATGTTAATGCGCGGGGTTACATTAATAATTAAATATCACCACTTAAAAATAAATAATCAGCTATTAGATTAAATAAATGGTTTATTTCCAGAGATCGGGGTCATGGTGTTTAGGGCCCATATCTTTTAAAACTTGTGAAAAACGATTAGCAAAAATACCGCAGTAGCCCCAACCGGCAAAAAATAATGCGGGGAGTAAAATTATAACGCCAATTATTTGTAAGCTGTAGTGGGTGTAATACCCAATAGATATGAATATCACGGCTAGCACAAACAGTGCTAAGCCGCGAAAAAAGCGCTTTAAGCTCAGCTTAGGATTGCTCCCTAAGCGATAGATAAGCTGCTTTAGCATTTACAAGGCCTAATAGTAAGAGTGATCGCCCGCTTCGTGCTCTGTTATATCAGCAACACCGGTGATTTCTTCAAACTTAGCTATCATTTCTTTTTCAATGCCTTCTTTTAGTGTTACATCGATCATAGAACAACCGTTACAACCACCACCAAACTGAAGTATAGCTATACCTGCAGCTGTAATCTCAACAAGGCTTACTTGACCACCGTGGTTAGCAAGTTGTGGATTTACTTCGGTTTCTAGCATGTGCTGTACACGTTCGTTTAACGATGCATCGTCACCTATTTTACGCGCCTTTGCATTTGGTGCTTTTAGCGTTAACTGAGTACCCATTTTGTCGGTAACAAAATCGATTTCAGCTTCTTCTAAAAATGGAGCACTTTCTGCATCTACAACGGCATCAAAACCGTTAAAGTTTAGGCGAATATCGCTCGCTTCTACAGCGTCTTCTGGACAATAAGACACACCACATTCCGCTTGTGATGAACCAGGGTTTACAACAAACACACGAATATTGGTTTGTTGTGATTGATCTGCTAATAGTTTAGCAAAATGCGCTTGCGCTGTTTCGGAAATAGAAATCATAAAACCATCTATACTTGACTAAATTACTCGGATACTGCGTATCATACTCCGCTCATCGTGTTGCGGCTAGTGTTGAGCGTAAAAAGTTGGCATCTATTTTAAGCAATGGTAGCGTGCAAACAACGAACATTTTTTGAGTGATTTATATGCGTTTGGTATTAACATTAATGGTGGTGTTGCTTAGCTTTTCAAGTGTAGCTAAGCCACTTTCGTATTATTTTGAACAAGATGTAAAATTTGACCCTTCAATTCCTACTCCTGAGCAAGTACTCGGTTACGAAGTAGGAGAGTGGCACGTGAGACATGATCAGCTCGTACGTTATATGGAAATACTTGCTGATAAAAGCGACCGTATAAATTTTGAAGTGATTGGCCGCACACATGAACAACGCCCCCTTGTCATGCTAACAATTACAGCAGCTGATAAGTTATCAAGCATAGAGCAGACACGCCAAGCTCACTTAGCACGCTTAAGTAACGATGGATCAGATGCTAATTCTACAAAACAGCCTGCCGTTGTATGGATGGGATACAGTGTGCATGGTAATGAGTCATCAGGTAGTAACTCATCTTTGCTGGTGGCATATTATTTAGCTGCTGCACAAGGTACTGAAATAGATGAGCTATTAAACAACACGGTTATTTTACTCGATCCTTCACTTAACCCAGATGGCTTAGCGCGCTTTGCTAATTGGGCCAACAGTAACCGAGGTATGAATTTATCAAGCGACCCTAAAACTCGTGAACATGTTGAAAACTGGCCAAGCAGTCGTACCAATCATTACTGGTTTGATTTAAATCGTGACTGGTTATTACTACAACATCCTGAATCGCGCGCGCGTATTACTAAATTTCATCAGTGGAAACCAAATGTTTTAACAGATTTTCATGAAATGGGACCAAACAGCAGTTACTTTTTTCAGCCAGGTATCCCTAGTCGTAAACACCCAATAACACCGGATGAAAATGTAACGTTAACTAAAGCGATTGCTAACTATCACGCAAAAACGTTAGATGAAAACAACGCACTGTACTTTACCGAAGAAAGCTTTGACGACTTCTATTACGGTAAAGGCTCAACTTATCCCGACGTAAATGGTGGTGTAGGTATTTTATTTGAGCAAGCAAGTTCTCGCGGGCATATCCAAGACACTATAAATGGACCTTTGAGCTTTCCCTTTACTATTAAAAATCAACTATTAACGAGTTTATCTACCTTTAAAGCCGCTGTTGATAACCGCCAAGCATTACTTGATTACCAAGCTAAGTTTTATAATCAAGCTACTGATTTAGCCAGTGATGAAAGCTTTGAAGGTTATGTAATTGAGGGCGCGGATGACAACACTCGTATTAAAGATTTTTTAGGGTTGTTGAAACAACATCAAATAGATGCTTTTTCGCTTACTAAATCACTCAAGGCAAATGGCAACAACTATACAACCAATAGTTACTTTGTGCCCTTAGCCCAGCCACAGTACCGCCTAATAAAAGCTATTTTTAGCGAGCAAAAAAACTTTGCTGATAACACCTTTTATGACGTATCTGGCTGGACTTTAGCGCATGCGTTTAACTTACCTTTTGCAAAAGTAAAAAGCAGTTGGGGTTTAGAGGTTGCAAGTACACCGTGGCAAAAAGCGGTAAAACCTTCTTTTGCTTCACTTGAGCAAGGCTATGCGTTTGGCTTTTCGTGGGATGATTACCTAGCACCTAAAATGCTAAACAGCCTTTTAAAGCAAGGTATTAAAGCGCGTGTAGCGCTAAGCCCATTAACAGCCAAATCAAACTCAAGTGAAGTAAGCTTTGATGCTGGTAGTATTATTGTGCCAGCAGGCTTACAAACGAATAATGATTGGGTTGGAATATTAAATAAAGCACAAAACGAGTTTGGAATTGCAATCAAGCCTATTAACTCAGGTCTTACAAGCAAAGGAGCCGATTTAGGGTCTCGTACAATGGCGGTTGTTAGCGAGCCAAAAGTATTATTGGTAGGTGGTAAAGGCGTAAGCCAGTACGAAGCTGGGGAAGTATGGTATTACCTCGATCGCTTTGTAGGTGTTGCGCCAACAATTGTTGAAATGGAGCGTTTAAACTCTATTGAACTCAGTAATTACAGCCATATAGTACTTGCTCATGGTAACTACAACAGCTTATCTGATACCGACAAAGTGGCTATAAAAAGCTGGGTAAGAAAAGGCGGCGTTATTTGGGGCCATAAAGGCGGTGCTAAATTTTTAGCTGATCAGCAATTACTTAAAGCAAGCTATCTATCACGCCAAGATGTAGCAAGTGCATTTAAAACAAAAGGTTTAAGCTACGCCGATAAGGACCATTTAGCAGGACGTCAACGTATTGCAGGTGCTATTTTTAATACTAATGTAGATTTAACTCATCCGCTTACATTTTCACTTAAGCGCAATACATTGCCCGTATTCAAAAACAGTACTTGGTTGCTAGAAGTTTCCGATGCGCCATTCGTAAATGTACTTACCTACACTAAAAACCCATTGTTAGCGGGTTTTACTGATGCCGTTAATGTTGATCAAGTTGCTGGTGGTGCTGGCTTAATTGCGCACTCATATGGACGAGGCACTGTGATTGGTATGACTGACGACCCTGTATTTAGGGGTTACTGGTATGGGACTAGTCGACTACTAAGCAATGCGTTATTTTTTGGTCATACGTTTCGTGCAAATGGCGAATAATACCAATTCGCTTAATTAAGTAATCTATTTTGAGGATGGAAAAACGCGTTGATAGCTAGGCAAAAAATTCGCTATTTAGTTGTTCTCGGCAATTTCTTCTGCATTGCTCTACCTTCTGCATCCATGCAGTCGTAAATGAGAATTTTTTAACACAGGTAGCGACACGTTTAGCCCCGCAAAATGATTAAGTATTATTGCGGATTGGTTTAATACTTTTTAATAATTAAATAGGCGTTAAGCAAGTTGTAAAAGCCCACACTTGTTTAGCGCCTGCTTGTTTTAGTGCACTAGTAGCTGCGTTTAATGTTGCCCCTGTCGTCATCACATCATCAACAATAGCGACTGTTTTACCGGCCATATCCTGTGTACAAATAAAGGCATTTTTTAAGTTTCTTATACGCTTTGCTTTGGATAGCTCCGACTGAGCTTGTGTTTTTTTATCGCGAATAAGAACATTACTTAGTGGGGCGTAATTAGCTAAACAGGGTTGCCAAACTTGGCTTACCTGATTAAATCCACGAGTAATAAAGCGGCTTTTATGAAGAGGTAAAATAATAAAGGTATCTGGCAAGTTAGGGCTTTGCTCAAAAAACTGCGTTAACTGTTTTTGTATAATTTGCTGCAATGCCTTTTTATAATGAATTTGATTATTAAATTTTAGCCTTTTAAGCCAATGCTCAAAGGGAGGCTGATAAAAAGCGCATGCAAATAATTTATCAAACTCGCAATTAGGAAACATCTCAATAATATCAGGTCGATGCAATAAACTCGTATGCTTACTAAAATCAAACAATGGTAAATCTTCAAGGCAATAATCACATAGCCCTAAAGAGGTCGTAATCGAGCTTTGACACTGCACGCAATAAGAGGGAAATAACCAATTTAAAACGGCTTGTTTCACAGACTCGCTCCTTGCATTGCAATCGCCTTTCTAAACGTTATGATGAGCCTAAGTTTGGTAAAGGTTAAGCAAATATGCAAAATGAGTTAGTGTTATTACATGGTTGGGGAATGAATCAGGGCGTATGGCAGTTAGTACAGCCAGAACTTGAGTTTTTATATTCAGGAAATGTACGTAGCCTTGACCTACCTGGGTTTGGTAATAGCGATGTATGCCCAAGCCCTTATACTTTGCATGATGCAGCAGAAATTTTAAGTAAGCAATTAAAGCCGAAGAGCATTTTAATGGGGTGGTCGTTAGGTGGTTTACTTGCACTTTATATTGCTAAGCATTGGCCTGAAAAAGTATCTAAGGTTATTTTAATAGCATCGACTCCTTTTTTTGCTGAGGCAGATAACTGGCCTGGAATAAAAGCGAATGTATTGGCGCAGTTTAAAGAGCAGTTAGTTAATCATCGAGAAAAAACAATAGAGCGCTTCTTAGCTATTCAAGCAATGGGTAGCGAGTCGGCGCGTGATGATATAAAGCAGCTTAAACAATTGCTAAATCAGTACAGCGCACCCCAAAGCGATGCCCTGAGTGCTGGTTTAGATATTTTACAAAACGACGATTTACGTGACTTATTTACTCATTGCCCAGTCCCTATTAGAGGAGTATTTGGCCGCCTTGATGCTTTAGTACCTTATAAAGCTATTAGCAAAATGTCAGCACTAAATACTGAGTTTGAATATGAAGTACTAGATAAAGCATCCCATGCACCATTTATTTCTCATAAAAGTGAGTTTTTATCTGTCGTTAAATCAATGCTTTAAAATAGAGCTAAGAATAGCGCTGTTTAAAGCTTTATTTTGAGCAGAACCTGAGCGATAATTAAACAATGTTTATTTGGTGGAGGTTTTAATATGCCAATCGGATCAGTATTTAATAGTGGTATAGAAGGGTTTAACCGAGCTAGCCAAGGTATTGAAAAAGCCAGTGCTGAGATTAACCGTGCCAGTATAGAACAACAAGATGACGCGCAATTAGCGCAGCAACGTCAGCTTACGGCAGCACGCCCTGAAGAGGCGATTACTGCACCAGTAGCACAACCAGCTCGTGTTGATGAAGCGCTTGTTAACTTAAAAGTTGAAGAATTTAATGCCAAGGCAAACACGCAATCAATTCAAACGGCCGATGATGTACTTGGCACGTTAATCGATATTAAAGTTTAGTATTATGAATATTGTCACGCCATTTCCGTCTATCAATATAAACACCGCAAATGTTTATACGGAAACCGCACGGCGTGACAACCAACTACGCGAAGTTATTCCGGCTCCCGCATCTAGTAGCGCAAGCAACACAGAAACCAAAGCGCAAAGTGATGCTGAAAAAGCAAAATTGCCAGGTAGTAGCGATGGTGCGACGTATAGCGCAACGGGAAAAATAGCAGGCGAAAAGTCAGTTCAGCAGCGCGATGGAAACTCAGAAAACCCTGAGGGCACTGAGCAAGAAAGTGAAGCAATTGAGAAAAAAGAATCTGAGCAAGAAGAGCTGCAATTAGAACAAGAACAACAACAAATTACAGAACTAAAAGCACGGGATACTGAAGTACGAATACACGAACAAGCACACGCTTCTGTAGGCGGGCAATATGCTGGCTCGCCAAGTTATGAGTATCAACGTGGCCCAGATGGTACTAACTACGCAGTTGGCGGAGAAGTACAAATAGATGTATCAGAAATTCCGGGTGACCCGCAAGCGACTATAGACAAAATGCAAACGGTACGCGCTGCCGCATTAGCGCCTGCAGAGCCTTCGGGAGCTGATCGCTCTATTGCTGCAGATGCTACGCAAAAGCTAGCAGCGGCTCAAGCTGAGCTTGCACAACCTGAAAAAGAAGACGACGAAGACGCAAAAAGTAAACTTGAAGCGTCATTCTCTAGCGATGAAAGCAGCGATACAAAAACAGCTAAAAGTGACGAGCAAACACGTGATGCCGATGTTGAAGCACGGGCGGGGCGTATTGCTAACTTTTATCAAATGGCTACATCGCCAGCGAGCCAAAGTAGTTTTTCAGCGTTAAGTTAATAATTAGCAAAACATAACCACAAAAAAACCGCTTACGCGGTTTTTTTCGTTTTAGCTTAGTTGTACAAGTATTATTTTTTTACTTTAGCATTAGCGAACGCATCGGCAAATGCATTGCCCATTAACGCATTACCGTTGTCACGTTTAGGCTTTGCAGCGCGAGGTTGCGAATTATTAGCACGTGCTTGTGGCTTTTGCGTAGCTGGAGCTGCTGACTTATTACTTGTGTCAATATCGTCATCTAAGCGCATAGTAAAGCTTATGCGTTTACGTGCAGCGTCTACTTCAACAACTTTAACTTTTACAATATCACCAGCTTTAACAACTTCACGCGGATCTGATATAAATTTATTCGTGATTGCTGAAATATGCACTAAACCATCTTGGTGAACACCTACATCAACAAACGCACCAAAATTAGCAACGTTTGAAACCACGCCTTCTAAAATCATACCTGGTTTTAGGTCACTAATTTTTTCAACACCGGCTTTAAACTCAGCTGTTTTAAATTCAGGTCGAGGATCTCGACCAGGTTTATCAAGCTCAGTAATAATGTCGGTAACGGTTGGTAAGCCAAACTTTTCGTCAGTGTAATCGTTAGCAGCAAGTTTAGTTAAAAAGTCGCTGTTACCAATTAGGTTACTGACATCTAAGCTATTGCGTTCACAAATGCGTTTAACAACAGGATAAGCTTCAGGGTGTACTGATGAGTTATCTAGTGGATCGCTACCATTGTTAATACGTAAAAAACCAGCCGCTTGTTCAAATGCTTTTGGCCCTAAACGCTCAACCTTTTTAAGCTCACTACGTTTAGTAAATGTGCCGTTAGCATCGCGATAATTAACGATATTTTGCGCTAATGTTTTGTTTAAGCCAGATACGCGTGTAAGTAAGGGTACCGAGGCCATGTTTAAATCTACGCCTACTGAGTTTACACAGTCTTCAACTACTGAAATAAGGCTCTGGCCTAATTGGCTTTGCGATACATCATGTTGGTATTGGCCAACACCAATTGATTTTGGCTCAATTTTAACAAGTTCAGCAAGAGGATCTTGAAGGCGGCGTGCAATAGAGACAGCCCCTCGTATAGAAACATCTAAATCTGGAAATTCATTAGCTGCAAATTCAGAAGCTGAGTAAACCGATGCACCTGCTTCGCTAACCATAATTTTACTAAGTTTAAGTTCGCTGTTTGCTTTGATAAGCTCTGCAACCAACTTATCTGATTCGCGTGATGCAGTACCGTTACCAATCGCAATTAGCTCAACTTTATGCTGACGGCAAAGTTGCTCTAACGTACGCACTGATTTATCCCAATGATTTTGTGGTGCATGAGGAAAAATAGTTTGTGTAGCTAGTAATTTACCTGTGCTATCAACAACGGCAATCTTACAGCCAGTACGAAGGCCTGGATCAAGACCTAAAGTAGTACGAGGGCCTGCAGGTGCAGCCATTAATAAATCTTTTAAGTTTTTAGCAAATACATCTATTGCACCGGCTTCTGCTTTTTCGCGCATTGCTGCAAAAAACTCATTCTCTAGGTGTAACCCTAGCTTAACTTTCCACGCCCATTGAACAACGTTTAATAACCAAGGACTTGCCGCTTTATATTTAATATCTAAACGGTAATGCTCAGCAATCATGTTTGCACATAATTGTGCTGAATTTTCTGCACTAGGCTCTGGGTTTATATTTAACTGAAGTACACCTTCATTTCGAGCTCTAAGCATTGCAAGCGCACGGTGAGAAGGTACTTTTTTAAGAAGTTCTTGATGCTCAAAGTAATCACGGTATTTTGCACCGGCTTGCTCTTGGCCTTTAATCACAGTACTTTCAATTGCGCCATTTTGGCTAATGTGGCTTCTAAATTTAGCAAGTAATTTTGCGTCTTCAGCAAAGCGTTCCATTAAGATGAATTTAGCGCCTTCAAGTACCGCTTTTGTATCTGCAAAACCTTTTTCAGCACTTACAAACTGTTCCGCTTGTTGCTCTGGGTCAAGGTTAGCATCTTTAAATAGTGCATCTGCAAGAGGCTCTAAACCAGCTTCAATTGCTATTTGGCCTTTAGTGCGGCGCTTAGCTTTATATGGTAGGTATAAATCTTCAAGTTCTGTTTTACTTTGTGCATTGGTTATATCGGCACTTAGCTCTGGCGTTAATTTATTTTGCGATTCGATTGTCGATAAAATAAAACTACGGCGCTCTTCTAGTTCACGTAAATACGATAAACGCTGCTCTAAAAGGCGTAATTGGGTGTCGTCTAGGCCGCCTGTAACTTCTTTTCTGTAGCGGGCAATAAAAGGAACAGTTGCGCCTTCATCAAGTAACTTTGTTGCAGCAACAACCTGTTGCTGCTGTGCGTTTAACTCACCGGCTAAACGTGCAGAGATATCGCTCATGCAAAAACCTTTTTATACAATAAAATAAGACCAGAAGCGTGTTACTGGCGCTGTTAATTGCTTGAATAATATCACAGGAGGTAGTAATGAAAAGCTCTTAAAGCAAGCTATTTTACTTGCTTTAAGATGGTTGGGTCGGGAGCAAATCAATTCAACTAAAAGAGCGCCCTAGTGAGGGTGCTCAATGTTTTCTAATACCTCACTGAAAGAGTGAGCAATAGGTGAGATATGTACAGGAATATGTAATGTTTTAGCTATTTGGCGAGCTGAAATTAAACCACAAATTTCGTTACTCGCTGTTGTAACTAATAAAAACATTGTGCCCTGATGCTCCATCGTTTGCAGCGCATCACCAATGCATGCGTAGCTTAAGCTTTGCATACTTACACCTGTAAGGCGGTTAACTGGTGTCATGATGTCACGTAAGCTTACTTCGCTTCGTTGCATATTTAAGCGCTCTGCAATAATAGTAATTTTAGAGCTTTGTAAATCGGCGCTAGAAACTAGGCCAATTAATTTTTGGTGTTCGTCTGTTACTAAAACAAAGTCAGATTGTTGTGCACTTACTTGTTTAAGTGCCTCTGTAATCGTTGTTCCATGCTCTGCACGAATAGGTGTTTTTTGAGTAAAGTTATTCACCATTTTTAGCGCTGGAGAAGATAAATCGATTAATGGTTGATCATCTGCAAATGTGCTAGCAATAACGCCATGAGAAATATTTTGGGTACGTAATTCTTTAAAGTTAGACATAGTAGTCACCTTAGTAGTTATAAAATTTAATTAAGTTGTAAAATAATGAATTAAATTAAATAGCTAGGTGGTCCGCGTTGGTATGCAGTGCTAAAAGGTCTGTTTAGATTAGTGCTCTTATAAAAAGAATCTACGACATTAGGAAGTGGTTGAGGCGACCTAAAGGTAATAGTGTTAACGTGAGAGTCCACGTCAAAATCGAGGTTTGCTTGGTCAGGAATATCACAAGTAATAAAGTGATTAGATAGTTTAGCGTTATCAAGGTTTACGTCAGTGTTGCTGGCATGCAGCGTCAAACTTACACTCATTAAAAGTGCAAACAATACGGCATTACTAAATATGCGCTGTACCATGTTTGACATAATCACGACCTTAATTAACTGCTTTCAAATTAAACAAATCAACTTGAATAATTCAGTTATAGCTTATTGCTTTAATTTACACAATCAAAAGTTAACATGATCTGAATCAAAACTTTTTATTTCTTTTTTTGGTAATCGATACTGTTTACATACCACTGCTTTTTTCCCTGAGGAGTGGTCACTTCAAATTCGTCATCTACTTGTTTTTTAATCAACGCACGCGCCATAGGTGAGTCTATTGATATGTAATCTTTACGATCGTAAATTTCATCAGGACCTACAATTCTGAACTTTTTAACTTCACCTTCTTCGTTTTCAATTTCAACCCATGCACCAAAAAATACTTTTCCATCTTGCACGGGAGAGTAGTCAATAATTTTTAAATCAGGTATGCGTTTGCGTAAGTAGCGTACCCGGCGGTCAATTTGGCGCAGCAATCGCTTATTATACTGATATTATAACCCCACCCAAATATATACTAAAATCACTACTTTAATACTTGTTAGATGATAGAAAAGAGTTAGTATTAAGGAAAAGTAAATATACTATATAATAAAAAGTATGGCATACATCCAAAAAATAAACGTAAAGTATCATGATAAAGAGGCTGGTAGTATTTGTGAGTTACCAGCTCTTTATACAGAGAAAGGTGTCGTGATATCACATATAAGATATCTTGCTTGGTACAGCTCTAAAAGTGAGTCATGGAAAGAGCGCTCTATATTTTCTTTAAAGCTCCTACTCACATATATTGATGTCGTACCAAACTTTGAAAACTCAACTTTATTATTAAAAGGTTTTACTAAAGCACTATTAGTAGGAACAATCGATTACGATAAAATGGATGACGAACTTGGATTGTATTGGAAGGCAAGAAAGCCTAGAGATGCAAATAATATATTATTTCATATAACGCATTACTCTGATTTTTTAGCTTTACAGGAAGGGTTTGACTCATCAAGGATAAACCCCTTCAGAAAAGCAACCAGTTATGAAGAGAGATTAAATTGGTGTGCATATTATCATAAGCACGCAAATGTGTTCCTAAATCATTTATCTAATCAAAATGACGCTGCCTTTAATGCGAAGAGAGTAAGATTCATTGATCGGTTATTAGAGCCTAAAATAAATAATGAAAAAGCGATGAAATTCCCCGATGAGCACTTTGAAAAGCTTCTTTATATTGGAATGGTAAAAGGCTCAACACCAGACTATAAATCTCAAGCTATGACCATGTTATTAAATTATGGTGGATTACGTAAAAGTGAGCTATTTCACCTTTATGTTTCAGATATAACTTTACACCCAATATATCGAGATGAAGCATTAGTTAGGGTCTATCATCCAGAAATAGGCCGCTCACCTGACAGTAGTTTTGCAAATAGGCGAGAATACTTACTCGAAAGCACTTTCTATAAACCAAGAAATACATACCGATTATCAGAAAGACTATATGCGGGTTGGAAGTCACCTTTACTCACAAATAAAGACGGCTATTTTGAAGTGATATTTAACCCGCCTGAAAAAGCAAAAGAATTTTTAATATCTTGGGTTAACTATCTTAAATATCAACGGGTAGAGCCGGCAAAAACAGACACTCACCCATTTGCATTTACCAACTCCACAGGAGCGCCTGAAACGATAAAAAACTTTCAGCGAATTCATAAAAGAGCAGTAAAAAAAATTGGGTTGGAAGTTCAAAAAGAGCTTGGAACTACAGAGCATGGACACAGGCATGCATATGGTTATCGCGCACGACAACTTGGTTTAAGCCAAGTTGAAATTCAAAAAGCAATGCATCATAAGAGCTCTCTATCCTGCTTGGTATATATACAACCAACCTCAGAAGATATTCGTAGTAAGATGAGAGAGATTAAATGAGCAAACTTAAAGGTGACTCGAGCCTTCCATTAAATATACCTGTATCAATAAAAACATTGGGTGAATACAAAGCAATATGCAAAAAAAACGGTATTACTAACTCAAGATTACATTTAGAAAATTACAAAAGCATACCAGGCCTAATTGCACATCCAGAGAGGGTTTTTAAGGATGAGTGGGTGAGCTATAAAGATACATTTGATGTCCCTGATTTTTATTCCTATAAAAAGTTAAAGAGTATTATTAAGCCATTAGCTCTTAAATCACAAAAGGAATACAGGGCATTTGTTAAAAAGCAAGATGACCCTCAAATACCAAATGACCCACAGGGGGTATGGGAAAGTGAATGGGAAAATTGGTTTAAATTTTTAGGTAAAAAAGAGCCTTACAATTTAAAATTTATTGCAAAACCATATATAGCTTGGGCTGTAAAAATAGAAGAATTTATGACCCAAGCATTAGGCGGAGGTTCTAAAAACTCTTTGCTTTGTCGATTCGTTCGAATTTATATAGAAAAACACGATAAAAGCTTAACTCCAGAAGCATTTCTTACAAAGCAAAAGGTTAATATTAGACCCTTAAAGCAAGAATTAGAAAAGTTGAATACCGATAATATGCGGCGTAACTTGATAATTGCAGTGAATGAATTTTTAGACTTTGTAATTACCAACGATCTAACTAGTGAAGATGAGGAGACTGGAGAGATCATTCGTGTAATGGATGCTAGAAATCCTTTATCGCTGCTATCAAATTCAGCAAGTGTGATGTCTCCGCAACGCGCTGAGTCAACTAAACCTTGCTTGCAGTATTACTTTGTTAAAAAGGCCCAAGAGTGGATAATTCCAGCTAATGCAAAAACTTTTAAAGACCTAAAGCATTTGCAAAAATTTGATGCTGATTGGCTGAAAGTATCATCGAAGGAAGTAGATCGAAGTGACCCTGATTGCGTGATAAAAAAGATTGGAGATCAGCTTTATATGTGGTCTCCAATAAATTGGTTGCATACGTTCACTTTAACAAAAGTTCCATTGCGGGGTCGTCAGATTGCATATAATGATTCAGGTGAAGCAGATGATGTAATAGCTAATGTTGATCAAAATGGAAAAATAATTTGGGAAAAAAATAAATCTATTTTTTCGGGGTTAACAAAAAACCAAGCGTTTATTAAAAGAATGCCTGACGAAAACGCAGGGATGTTTATCACTACAAACAAAACAAGTAATAATGGTCAAGGTTATTCAATACCTTGGATACCTGAAGACCTTATTTATTGGTTAGTAAAACTTCGTAAGTGGCAGCAAAAATATAATCCTATAGATAACCCTACGAACTGGTCTAGTTGTAAAAGAACAAATTTAAATGAGTTGCAACTTAAGGCTAAAGGAATAAATTGTTTTTTATTTAGGGCGTATCAGGATATTGAGCCACAAAGTGTTGGTAATTCCCTAACACCAAGGTTAGCTGCCGCACTTTATAATGTTCAACCATCAAATTTAGAGCTTGCAACGCTATCAGGGAAGGAAGCAACGTTAAATCAGTATAAGTCTAAGTATACCCCTCACTCAATGCGTGTGAGCCTTATAACGGCTTATATAATGGAAATGGGGATGCCTATTGAAATAGTTATGAAAGTTGTGGGGCACTCATCAATTGTAATGTCTATTTATTACTGCAAAATTACGCAAGGCGATATTAGAAAGCGATTAGAGCAGGGCGAGAAAGAAGCATTAAAAACGAGGGTTGACGCTACTCAGAGTTTAATTGAACAAAATAAAATAGAGAAAGTAAAAAATGAATTGGTATCAAATAATGAAGAGTTACTAAATTCATTAACAAACTCTATTCCAGCAGGGAACTTCATTTTCAGGGATTATGGTATCTGCCCATATGCCGCAACTCGCTGTGAAGATGGCGGAGAACTTAATGGTAGTGGTACATCATTACGTGTACCGGCTCCATCTGGTTATCTAGGGACGCAAAATTGTCTTCGCTGTCGTCATTTTATTACAGGCCCCGCATTTATTGGTGGGTTGCTATCCATCACTAACGAAATATTATTTCACTCTAACACCCAGTCATCTCAATGCACAAAGTTACAAAGTAAAATTACTATGCTTGAGAAAAGTTTAGACGAATTAGATCGCCGAGAATACGTAGCTAATTTAAAAAATGAAAAAATTGACTTATCAGAGCGTAAAATTCTTGAGTTAAAAATAAGAAAAACTGAGTCAGAATATGAAAGTGCAGCAAAAAAAATGGATATGCTCTTATGTGACTTACAGTCGTCCTACAAGCTAATTAAAATGACACAATCAATAGCTAATCAAAAAGACAGCTTGTCCCTCGTTAAAATGAGTGATTCAGAAATAGAAATATCTTTAGAAGAGACATCTTCATTTGAGCAACTTCAAGAGGTTTGTGAGAATGCAACGATTTATGAGTCGGCCAATGCATCGCATGCCATAATTCCAAGATCTCAACAGTTGGATAAAATGGCTGTATTCAATGAAATATCTCCCGGCTTATTCTTACTCACAGAAGAGCAACAATTGCACGCTGGAAATCAATTAGCGCGCCTTTTAAAGTCTCGTTTAAAAACATGGTCAAAAGTTAGTCGTGTAATTAATTGTGATATTAAGCTCTCCGACCTTCTTGGTGATGAACAGATTTCAAAGTCTGAAATCGAATTTATTAATAAAAATAATACGTTAATTAATAGTGAGTTATGAGTATGTCACCTGAAGATCTACTAACTGAATTACAAAAAGGTTGCTCTACTAAGATTAGTGAAACCCTCGAAGCAATCTATAGGGTTTGTATGGAGCAAAGAAAAAGAGGTGTTGATGACTATTCTATTTCTACAATATCAAAGTTAGGCACTCAACGAGGGGTTCCAAAAGCACAAAGTATTCGTAATAAATCGGGTGAAAAGTATAGAGCACTTATTGCATCATTTGCAGAGAACAGCCCAGTAAAAGATCTTGGTAAGCAAAAGCATCAAGGGTTAGACTGGATAGATGAAATAAACAATCCAAAGCATCGATTACTAGCAAAAATTCAAGCTTCCGAGCTAATTGCGACTCGAAAAAAGCTACAAGAAATTATTCCACCAAACCTTCAAATTGATATTTATGACTACAAGTCTACTGGGCTTGGTTCTGAGCATAAACTATCGAATCAAGAGCGCAGAGCATTAGAATATTTATTATCAAATAGCTTTCAAAGCAAATGGAAATTAACGCCAACGGATTATGGGGAGCTTATTGATGAAAATAAGCATGCTGTTTTTAAAGCGGCTACCCTTGACGCTATAAAAAAAGCTTTAGATTTTTTATAGCCGTAATATCTATAACACACGCTAAAATTTAATTTGCTGTCTGGTTATTATAATCTTTGTAGTTTCAATAAAGGAAAGCTTCATTTGGATAGAAAAATTAAAAGACCCTATAGTTAGGCTTCAAGATAACATTTTCTCCTCTCAAGCATTAGCAGCTGAAAAACTAGCAAAGGAGATATAGTACCGATTGGTCCAGTCATAGAATTTTATGGAGGTGGGTAGTCTTCGTCACCAAACTCAAAATAGACTGACTTAGAAGTAGAAGATCTTGAATACCTCATATCTAAAGAGTTTATGCGCCGAGCAGGTTTGGAAGTGGGGCCAAACGGTAGTATATTATCAAGTAATGATAAAGATAACTTTCTCCCGGTTGCAACTTTAGATGCTGTTAAAAAAGCATTGCAGTATTTGTAATATTGGGATGGGGCAAACTAATTGTATACCAATCTAATAACGCGTGAAGGATTAGACAAGCTAAATAAAGAGCTTAATTACCTTTGGCGCGACTACAGACCTGAAATAACAAAAAAAGTAGCTTGGGCTGCTAGCCTTGGCGATCGTTCAGATAATGCCGATTATAAAGAAAATAAAAGATTACTTAGACAGATAGATTCTCGAATTAGGTTCCTTAGAAAGCGCATCGAAGCAGTCAAAGTTATTGACTACTCTCCTCAACAAGTCGGCAAGGTTTTCTTTGGGGCATGGGTAGAGGTTGAAAATGATAATGGTGAAACAAAAGCTTTTCGCATAGTTGGCCCTGATGAGATCTATGGTCGTAACGATTACATTTCTATTGACTCTCCTATGGCCAGAGCGATGCTAAAAAAGGAAGTTGATGATGATTTTCAAGTTAAAACGCCAGTAGGGATAAAAGAGTGGTTTATTAACAAAATTGAGTACAAGTAAAGAGCTAGTACAGCTTATGCAACAACTAACTTGAAAAACTCCGAAAGAGAGTATTTATATTTCAGCCTTCTGAGCTTTAGTCATCAAAATCTCTTTTGGTATAAAGACGGTTAGTCTGCTTAGAGCGAGTTACGGACATTGAACATATGCTGGTGAACGTGGATATTCTAATATTTTACAGTTAAAAAAAAATGTCTCAACAAAACTAATGGACTTGTAGCCATTAAAGTATGATGAAATCTACCCGAGAAAAGAGTCCTAATATTCAGAGTAATATTGCGTGTAGTGCTGTAAATCATTTTTTCAGTTTTTCTTAAGTAAATCTTAAGGTTTGCCTGATATTTTATTAAGACACTTTTTATTTAGCCGATAGGTTTCTTTAATTGCTTGACTTATCGGTGATTAATTTGCAAATTTATTATCGCTAATAACTAAAAAACAGGGATTTATATATGTTATCAGTTGTACTTCCTGCCAAAGACGAAGCCGAAAATATTGGCCATCTTATTGAAGAAATTCATACCAGCCTTGCTGATTTATACCCGTTTGAGATTATCGTTGTCGATGATGGCTGTAGTGATAGTACCTTTGAAACCGCCCTCGAAACTGGAAGAACATTAGGCTGTGATGTAAAAGCTATCAAACATGCCTACAGTGTCGGACAAAGCACAGCGATTGTGTCGGGTGTGTTACAGGCGAAATAC
This sequence comes from Pseudoalteromonas sp. SG45-3, assembly GCF_014164075.1. Lineage (NCBI taxonomy): Bacteria > Pseudomonadati > Pseudomonadota > Gammaproteobacteria > Alteromonadales > Pseudoalteromonadaceae > Pseudoalteromonas > Pseudoalteromonas sp. SG45-3. The sequence goes on from NZ_JACJEN010000016.1 coordinate 51,023, forward strand.
ACCTTGATGGCGACCCTTGATGCCGACGGACAAAACGATCCGGCTGATTTGCCTAAATTAGTTGAGCGCGCTCAACAAATAGAAGCCGCTAATTTTTGCGTAATTGGCTACCGTAAAAACCGAAAAGACACGCCTTGGAAACGTTTTCAGTCGCGTTTTGCTAATAAATTCCGCGATGCTATTTTACATGATGGTGTGCCAGATACCGGCTGTGGTTTGAAAGTAGTGCCCACAGCCACATACCTAAGGCTACCACACTTTAACCATATGCACCGTTATATTCCTGCTTTGGTCAAACGTATGGGAGGCGAAGTGCAAGTGCAAGAAGTGAACCACCGCGATCGTGAACATGGTCTATCAAAATACACGGCTTGGAATCGAGCTTGGGTCGGTATTGTTGATGTATTAGGCATGATGTGGCTTATTCGTCGTGGCAAAGTGCCAATGGTTAATGAAATTCAAACGAGTAACACTAGTGACGATTAACAGGCTCGCTAAATTTATTGTTAGTTTGTCGTTATTTATTGCGATAGCGTTTGCAGTTCAACAAGGTTTTTTTGAACATATCGCTGACAGTAACTGGGTCGCTAAGTTTGTTAAAGAACAAGGCAAACAAGCCGTTGTTGTATTGATGGCGATGGGGGCTGCCTATGCCGCTCTTGGTGCGCCACGCCAATTGTTAGCGTTTGCGTTTGGTTTTGCTTTTGGGGCTGTTGAAGGGGCACTTTTAGCGTTAGTAGCAACAGAGCTCGGTTGTATTTTGTCATTTTACGCCGCCAAATGGTTGTTTCGCTCAAGCTTGCAACGCAAATTTAATAAAAGTTTAATGAAATTTGAACGCTTGGTTAAAGACAATACCACCTTAAAGGTATTGATGATTCGGTTGTTACCTATCGGCAGTAACTTGTTTACTAATGTCGCAGCTGGAGCAACTACAGTACCGGCTCAGGGGTTTTTTCTTGGTAGCTTTATTGGCTACATTCCACAAACCTTAATTTTTGCCTACGCTGGCGCTGGAATTGGTTTATCAGAGCACGAAAAAATACTCATCAGTATTGCGCTGTTTATTGTTTCATCGGTAATTGGCTCACTGCTTTATCGCAGTCAATTTCGTCGTAAAGTACAAGAACTATAAAGAAGTTAGGTTATGAAAAATATAATAAAAACCTTCGAACAAGATGATTATTACGCCGTCTTAAAAATCTTACTGGCCTTTGCCGCTGTTATTATTTTATTAGGTATTGGTATTCGTTCACCGTGGCCTGCTGATGAACCTCGATTTGTTGAAGTAGCCAGAGAAATGGTTGCCACTGGCAATTGGCTATTTCCAATGCGTGGCGGTGAATTTTATCCTGATAAACCACCAGTTTTTATGTGGTCAATCGCTCTTTTTTATTCACTTATTGGCAACCTAAAACTGGCATTTTTACTGCCAAACGCCATCTGTGGCTTGATCACTTTATTTTTGGTGTATGATCTTGGGGCAAAACTCCATAGTGTTCGCGTGGGTCGCAATGCCGCTTTACTTTTATTAATTACACCACAATTTTTGATCCAAGCTAAAGCTGCCCAAATTGATGCGATGGTGATGTGTTGGATAACGATTGGTTGTTATGGCTTTATCCGTCATTTCATTTTAGGGCCCAATTGGCGCTGGTATTTTATTTCGTGGGCATTTATGGCGCTCGGCATTATTACTAAAGGGGTAGGTTTTTTACCTGTACTCATGTTTATTCCCATCATTGCTTATCGCTTGGCGAATAAAGACTATTTTAAAGGCAGGCTCACCTTCGCTTGTTGGTTAGGTTTTGTGCCCTTTTTCTTGGTGTTGGCGGCTTGGTTTGTACCGATGATGATTACGGTGGCAGAGCAAGCGACCCCTGAATTAATTCAGTACAAAAACAATATTCTGTTCAAGCAAACGGGCGAACGGTACGCCAATGCCTGGCATCACCTTGAGCCTTGGTATTATTTTATTGTTAGTGTAATTCCCGTGATGTGGTTTCCATTACCAATTTTATTGTTGAGCTCGCTAAAGCATGTTTATCACAAATTAAAAACAGATCCAGTATTGATGATATTGTTTGCTTGGGTTGTGCTTGTGGTGTGTTTTTTCAGTATTAGTCCGGGCAAGCGCGGGGTTTATGTGTTACCTGCATTGCCGATGTTGTCGCTGTTTACCACCATTGCTTACCATGAAGTTAAACTACCGTTATGGTTTAACCGCATCAGCAAAAGCATTTTATGGTTAATTGCTATTGTGCTTGTTGTCGCTTGCATTGGTTTATTAACGGGTCATAAAAAATTAGTGAAACCATTAACCGCATACCCTGAAATGATCCCGTGGGCGGCAGGTTTAGCGTTTATTTTAGCAGCGATATGGTTAGTTAGTTTATGGCGATTACGGTCGAAAAACGCCTTTTTTAATTTAGGAATGGTAATTGTCGCTTCTTGGTTAATAGTGAGTACCTTAGGATATTGGCTAGCCGAGCCCCTGCGCACACCCAAACATGTTATTGAAGAAGTGGAAAACACCTTAGGTCAGCATGGTGAGCGCGGTGAACTTGGGTTAGTGAAATTTAAAGAGCAATTTTTATTGTTTTCACAATTACCAATAACGCATTTTAGTTACCTAGCAACGGATGAAGAAGAAGAGCGTAACGCATGGCTATGGATGGGCGAGAAGGCGGGTCGATTTATTTTAGTGCCAGATGATGCCAACTTAACGTGTTTCGATGTGTCTAACGGGCAAGATATGGGCTACGCTCACAGGCAGCACTGGTTATTATTAAGTGCTAAGCAAATGGCAGAAAACTGCCAAGCGCCAAAAGTTATTAAGCGTTTTAGTGTTCCTAGAGAAGCGTATTAATGAAAATAGCTGTAGTAGGAGCAGGTTTTGTTGGTTTGTCTAATGCCATTTTACTTGCTCAGCATAATAAGGTGGTTATCTACGATATCGTTCCAGCGAAAGTAGATTTAATTAATAGTCGTAAATCTCCCTTTGTCGATAAAGAAATAGAAGCTTTTTTATTTAAAGATGATCTCGATTTTGTTCAGTCACTTGAAAGCGCGTTAGGAATTAAAGCCAAGAAAAATTTTATGCCGATGCAAGCGGGCGATGTTTACCAAACCTTTGCAGATATTGATGACTTATTTAATGTTACTGGCTATAAGCCTAAAATGAGTGTTGAACAGGGCGTTAATAACTTTGTTGACTGGTATCGTGAATTTTATGGTTAAGTGATTTATCTATCCATTTTTGCATAATAGTGACATCTAGAGATGTCCGCCTATATTTCTAATATCAGTAATTATCTGCTGTAATCAAACAGGACACTTTGATAATGGAATATTATCCAATACTATTCATCAAGGTCCGTTCATGGCACAAAACCGACCTCAGTCTCTAACTCATTTTTGTCCATTGGCGAGTTAACCTCTTACTCGCCATTGCCCCGAAACAATTTACAAACTTGAATGTTGACGGGCAGCATTGAGCGAATAGCGAACAACAAATCTAATGGAAATACTACACTTTTAATAGGATTATGTATCGTGCGGCGGCATAATATTATTAACGTTGGCAATAGGAGGTTGCATGAACTTAATTGAATCAAAAGAAACTTATTTAAATGAGTTAATAGACATAAATGAACTGCACAAAAGGGCGCTTAGCCTTGCCATCGATTGTGTAATTGACAACGAATCTGAAGGTCAGGATCTGCCGATCGTTTTAACTAGCTATGATGATATTTGCAAGGATCAAATTTCTCACCTCTTGACGAGCTTTTGCGAGAAAATTTATCCAAATTCTGGTATTTCTTTCAAGGCTCATAACCTCTTTCTCTTCGGCACTGATTTTGAAAGTACATGTGATTCATTGATAAGAAATATGCGTAGATATGAGCAAAGCTATATTTATTTAGCTGATAGCCCTACTTCGTTTGAAAACTTACCATCAGGCTTATTTCATATTGTAGACATTGAATACAAGAACGTTACGCGATACAAGAATACTAGAAAAGGGGATGTTCCACAGAAAAAGTACGTGGATGAATATGGCGCTGACGACTACCTTTCAGGGTTATTTGACCTAGTCGCATTTGGTGAAAAGATTAAGGTATCAGATGCGACTGAAGCTTCTAATTTACTATTTGATGAATGTAATGCATGCATAATCCGTCCTATTCCCGCCCCAAAAGGGGCTGAGTATAGTTCAAAAATAACGATTTCATCGCCGGAGTGGGAGAAGCTAGCGTGCGTCGCGCTTAGAAGATACCAACACAGGGAATGCGGAGATGGTATGAATTGGGATATTTCTGATGAAGGGTGGAAAAACGTTGAGGCTTATCCTTTTACTGAAAAGTTACTAGTGCCGGGCACAAGCGAAAAAAGAGATTGTTTAATAGGTTTAGTAACAATGAATATAAATGAAGGATGCTTACCTCTTTTATCAACAGTGTGGCTCCACCCCCTTTTTCGACGCAAAGGTAAGCTCAAAAATTTATGGTCAGACTTAAAATATACGTATGGCAATTTTGATGTGGAGCAACCCAACGCCAATATGAAAGCCTTTATGAAGGCCATGAGTGACTCAAAGAAATCCGAGTTGTAATTTCACCTTATTAATGTTTTTAACGTCCGCTTTTGGCACAAATGCGACTATCAGAGAAAATTGAGTCATTAATAAGCTCAAATCAACGTTTTAATCTCTAAAGTGATAGCTTCTTGTTAAGTTAAGAAAAGGATAGAACTTGGTTTCATGTTGGCAGTCTGTTGATCGTGCGCTTTACGTCCTAAGACACTTTACTCTTAGGCGTTATAGCCATATTTGAGCCTGTTTACGGTATTTTTAATTAATTCACGGCCAGCTATTGTATCTATAAATGTTAAAGGTTTTTTAGAGTCGAATTGGAGTGACGAGGTATTTAACCAAATATTAAAACGTTCTATATTTTCAAAGTAATTAAGACAAAAAGAGCAGACTTTTGCAATTTCAAATGCATTTTCACTTAAAGTGGTATTTAAGGGCTTTAATTCTTTTTTATAGCGTACATATGAGCTCTTGCTAGTTCTAATAGCTGAAGAAAATGCTCGTATATCCCAGCCTAGCTCTATCCTTAAACGCTCAGCATTTTTGATATCTACACCTTGATGTATAAAGTTAATTTGTTCTAGATGACTAGATTTTTCACTGATATTTCTATTGCTTAAAATCTCTGTAAGGTCTATTTGTTTATGAATTTCAGAGAAGTTATACATAGCAACACCTTAAATTAAATTATGTTTCCTCGTGTAACTGAAATCGATGTTACCTGTAGAGGTCTACTTGAGGTAAATTCTAGTGTATTTACCGCAATTCACTTAACCCCAAAGCAATAGCCTCTTGCTGAAAGCGGCCTGATATATTAATAATTCGCTCATAGGCGTCGGTTAAAAAATGCTCCTCTGTCGCTTCAGATCTATTGCTCATAGCTGGCTGCTCAAAAAAGTCAGCAAAGTTATCAAAATCGAACTGGGTTTTGGAAGTTTTTTTACTTTGTTTATTAAAAGTAATATCGCTTGAATTTTCATCTACGGTATTATTTCCAGCAGCAGTCTCAATCTTTTCAAACTTAACTACATCAGCTTCAAATGGAACATCTTGATTAACCCTATACGCATACTCTAAAAGCTTAGGTTCGGCGGGCATGTACATAATCGCTTCTTGGTTTTTAGAGTTTGTTACCCTCAGTATGCGGCCCAATATTTGCCTAAAATGCATTTCTGTTTTTATGTTTGTAAGGTGACAGCAAACCTGCAAACGAGGGATGTTTGTACCTTCGCTAATCATACCAACAGAAATAATCCACTTAGTTTGTGCATACCTAAACTGCTGAATAATACTTGTAGGTTCATTTTCTCGGTAGGTTACAACAATGCTATCCTCGTCAAAGTGAGTTCGCATTAACATAGAGATTTGATGGGCATGCTCAACAGATGATGCAACAATCAACCCCGCTGCGTCGGGGTTTTTCAACCTGATTGAAGTAAGCTTTTTTTGAGCTGAAGAAATCATGTATTTTATTACCGCTTCATTTTCAATAATTTCTTGATAAGAAACGCCAGAGTCGTTTAATAACGCTTTAAAGCAGTTAAATGTTTTGGTTTCAGCGTCATCTACAACTGTAATGCGGCTATTATCAACAGCTACTATTTGTGGAACCCGACAAACATTATCTCCAATAGCCTCAGAAAGCCCGTAAACGTAATCACACGCTATTTTATTGTTAGGCTGCTGATATGATGAAAGAACAATAGGAGCAGCGTCAGAACGCCAAGGGGTGCCTGTTAAGGCTAATGTGTATTGTGCTTTATTTTGAATGTTAAGAATTATCTGCTCACCCCATGCATTGGCATTGTCAATATTAGAGCCAGCGCAATGATGAATTTCATCAAATATTACAAAAACACGATACCGTTCAAATAGCTGCCAAAAGTGCACATCTAAATACTGTAAGCTTTGATAGGTTAAAGCTCTACCTTTAGCGCCAATAAGCCCATCAAATCGTTCATTCGTTTTTAGCTGTAAGCTTTCCTTAAAGTCCTGAGAAACAATAGACGACGGTGAAAAACAAATGATTAAATCGACCATATTATTTTTTAATAATTGATTGGCTAATTCTGAGGCCATCAAAGTTTTACCTGACCCTGGAGTTGCCAAGGCTAAAAAGTGGCTATTGCCGTTCTGGTATTGTGTAAGCGCTAAATTAATACACTCGGCTTGCCATAGTCTTAGTTTCATATTTTCTCTAATGCTTCGTTTTGCTTCAGTAAGCCTTCAATCGCTCTAATCTTGCCAAGTATTCTTGTATTGTTGTCTCTCGCTTTGTTGTATTGTGGCTGAAGCTCATCTACTAATTCGGGTGACTCCAAATAAAGCTCTTTATATGCCTCAGATTCACCCATATTCAATAATAGCTCGGCTTTGTAGTGATTTAACTTACTAAGTAACAGTGCGTGTTTATCATCTGCCTTTTCTGTTGTTGCAATAGGTATGGCACTAGCTAAATGAGTAATTGCCTCAACGTTAAAGCTCTCAGTTTTATTGAATCGCGTAAATCCTTTTTTATTTGATACCACCTTTTTCAGCCAGCCTTTTTTAACAAGCTTGATCAGTTCTGCGTATATACTTCGCCTAACTGCTGTAGGTACTAAAGAAGAATCACTTTTTAATGCTAAGTACGCCGAACGCACATCACTTGTTGTGAAGTTATCAAAATTTGGTGCAACAATAATTTGAGCTACGAGAGGGTCAAATTTCAAAGTAAATCCTAATAAACTTCATATAATAATGGGTATTATAGGGCGTGGTAGTTAAGCCCTCAACATGAAAATCTAATCATTTTGCCTTGAGGAAAATCAGGTGAGTGATTTAGTTAAACATTTTGGTGAAAAGCTACGAGAAAAACGCAAAGAAGCAGGCTATTCGCAAGAAGGGTTTGCTGCCTATGTCGGTATAGAGCGCGGTAATTACGGAAAAATGGAAAGAGGTAATGTTAATATTAAGCTCGAAACCTTATATAAATTAGTAAACGCATTAAATTGCGAGTTTGAAGAGATACTACCGGCAAGGCAAAAGTATAAAATTGACCTAGATTAACCAAAAACTACTTGGTACCAATATATTATTAATTTTTTAATTAATTAGGGTATATTAATCACTATTACCTCAGGAATATAAATAAGCGAGTGAGTTGCTTTAAGTAAAATAAATCATCTTTAACTCTCTGGCTAGCAAGGACTTAACTTACATGTTTGAACAAACCTTTAAAAATATCGACGACATTTTTCATAAAGATGCAGGCTGCTCTAGTGAGCTAGATTACACCGAGCAATCGTCGTGGATGCTATTTTTAAAATACCTTGATGACTTAGAGTTTACCAAGTCTCAAGAAGCCGAGTTAATGGCAGAAGACTACCAATATATTATTGATGAAGAGTACCGCTGGAGTTCATGGGCTGCACCTAAAACCGCTAATGGTGAGTTTGATCACGATAACGCCTTAACAGGTAGCGACTTAATGGATTTTGTCGATGGCGAGTTATTCCCTTACCTCAAAGGTTTTAAGTTACGTGCTAAAAGCCCTGACACTATTGAATACAAAATTGGTGAAATCTTTAGCGAGATCAAAAACAAAATTCAAAGTGGCTACTCACTTCGCGACGCACTCGAAAAAGTAGACGAATTACGTTTTCGCTCACAAGAAGAAAAGCACGAGCTTTCACACCTGTACGAAGTTAAAATCAAAAACATGGGTAACGCTGGCCGTAACGGGGGCGAATACTACACACCACGCCCATTGATTCGCGCCATGATCGATGTATTACAGCCGCAAATTGGCGAAACCATATACGACGGTGCCGCAGGCTCGGCGGGTTTCTTATGTGAAGCCTACGACTACCTTCGCCAAGGTGGTGCTAGCAATAAACAGCTTTCAACCAGTGACTTAAAAACCCTGCAAGAAAACACTTTCTACGCCAAAGAGAAAAAGTCGTTAGCGTACGTTATTGCCATTATGAACATGATTCTACATGGCATCGAAGCACCTAACGTTATTCATACCAATACCCTGGGCGAAAACCTACAAGACATTACCCCAAGCAACCAGCACGACATTGTATTAGCTAACCCACCGTTTGGTGGTAAAGAGCGTAAAGAAGTTCAGCAAAATTTCCCGATTAAAACCGGTGAGACTGCCTTCTTGTTTTTGCAGCACTTTATCAAAATGCTAAAGCCTGGTGGCCGTGCAGCTATTGTTATTAAAAACACCTTTTTATCGAATACCGATAACGCCGCCATTGCCTTACGCAAAGAGCTATTAGAAAACTGCAACTTACACACCGTGCTCGATTGCCCAGCCAAAACCTTTTTAGGCGCAGGGGTAAAAACTGTGGTGTTGTTTTTCACCAAAGGCGAGCCGACACAAAAAACCTGGTTCTATCAGTTAGATCCTGGCCGCAGCTTGGGTAAAACCAATCCACTAAACGACAAAGACTTAAAAGAATTTATCGAGCTACAAAAAGACTTTGCAGATAGTGCTAAGTCTTGGTCATTAACAACAACTGAACTGGATGAGGCAACATGGGATTTATCGGTTAAAAACCCCAATCAAGCAGAAGAAGCCCCACTGCGTGAACCGCAAGCAATCATTGAAGAAATCATCGCCCTGGATAAAGAAAGCGAAGCAATTCTGGGTAAAATTCAGGAGTTGTTGTGATGGAAGGTTGGAGGAAAAAGAAAATAGGTGACTTTCTTACTCTTGAGTATGGAAAGCCTTTGGATAAGGTCAAAAGAAAGGTTGATGGGTTATACCCAGCATATGGAGCTAATGGAGTTAAGTGCCGAAGTGATGAGTTCTATTTTGATAAAAAAACTATTATTGTTGGGCGTAAAGGATCGGCTGGAGAAATTACCCTAACAGAAGAGAAGTTTTGGCCCTTAGACGTCACTTATTTTGTGAATTTTGATGCTACGAAATACGATTTAATGTTTATTTATCACTTATTATCTCGTTTAGATTTACCTAGTTTAGCAACTGGTGTAAAGCCAGGAATAAATAGAAATAATGTTTATTCGATTAGTGTTCAAATTCCCGAAATAAAAGAACAAAAATGCATCGTCGCCATACTCGAACAGGCCTTTGCCGACATAGAACAAGCCCGCGCCAAGACTGAGCAAAACCTCAAAAACGCCCGCGAGCTGTTTGAAAGCTACTTGCAGCAAGTGTTTAGCCAGCGTGGTAAAAAGGTTCAGAGTGTTGAGTTGGGAGATGTGGTAGATGTGCTGACTGACTATCATGCTAATGGTAGTTATAAAGTTTTAAAGCAACATGTAGAACTAAAAGAGCAGGAAGATTTTGCTTGGATGGTTAGAAGTACTGACTTTGAAAAGAAATTCAAAAATGAAAAGCGATATATTACCGAGCATGCTTATAACTATTTAACAAAGAGTAAATTGTTCGGTGGCGAAATTATTATGAGTAAAATAGGAAATGCTGGAAAGGTGTATTTTATGCCTGAAACTGACCGGCCTTGTTCTTTAGCAATGAATTTATTTTTAATTCGCTTGGATCCATCCAAAGCGAATAATGAATATATTTACCGCTATTTAAACTCTAGTAGTGGGAAAGCCCAAATAGCGCCAAGACTAAAAGGTGCAGCAACACAAACAATTACTAAAGACAACGTGAGAAGCCTTCAAATTCCAATGCCTTCTTTAGATGGACAACATGAGGTTATTAAGAACCTAAAAATTCTAGAGAAAGAGATCGAATCACTAGAAAGTCTTTACATGAAAAAACTTACAAATATCGAAGAACTCAAAAAATCTATCCTACAAAAAGCCTTTTCAGGTAAGTTAACGAAAACGCTTGAGGTTGATACAAACAAAGGAGCAGTGGCCTAATGTCACAAGCAAGGATGCGTAACGAAGCAGATACACGCGCGGATTTAATTGATCCTAAATTGGTTGCTTCAGGTTGGGGTGAAGTTGATAGCAGCTTTATTCGTCGTGAGCTTATTTGCCCAGGCCAAATTATGGCGGGTGGCAAACGCGCTAACAAAGTGCCTTGCGATTATGTGTTGGTATATAAAGGCCGTAAGCTTGCCGCAGTAGAGGCAAAAAAAGAAAGCCTTACTTATAGCGAAGGTGTGCGCCAAGCGAAAGACTATGCACAACGCCTGCAATGCCGTATTGCATATGCCACCAACGGCCATGAGATTTACCAGATTGATATGCTCACAGGTATTGAGACGCTGGTAGATGAATATATGTCTCCCCAAGCGCTTTGGGAGTTAACCTTTGAGCAAAAAGGCGATGCACCAGAAGCGGATTATACGACAGCTTGGCGTGATGCGTTCTCTACTATTCCCTTTGAGGCCAAAGGCGATTGGGCACCGCGTTATTATCAAGAAAACGCCATTCATAATGCTCTTGAAGCCATTGCCCAAGGTAAAAATCGCATCCTGCTAACATTGGCCACAGGTACAGGTAAAACCTGTATTGGCTTTCAAACCGCATGGAAGTTATTTAAAACTCGTTGGAGCTTAACTGCACAAAAAGACGTTAGCCTTGCTAAAAAGCGCCCCCGTATTTTATTTTTGGCCGACCGTAATATATTAGCTAATCAGGCGTTTAACGATTTTTATTCGTTTGGTGATGATGCCATTGTGCGTATCACCCCTGAAGATATACGTAAACGAGGCGGTGTGCCGAAAAATGCTAGCGTATTTTTTACAATTTTTCATACTCTTATGTGTGGGCCTAAAACTGAATTAAAAGAAGCCACAACAGAAGAAGATGAAAATGCGCCACTCAAAAAGGCAGAAAACCCGTATTACGAACAATACCCAGCTGATTTTTTTGATTTAATTATTATTGATGAATGTCACCGTGGTGGCGCGAATGATGAAAGTGCTTGGCGCGATATTCTTAAACACTTTGAACCCGCAGTTCAGCTAGGCTTAACTGCCACACCAAAGCGTACCGATAACGCTGATACCTATGGTTACTTTGGCGAACCCGTTTACAGCTACACATTAAAAGAAGGCATTAACGATGGTTTTTTAACGCCATTTAAAGTGTTACCCATTGTTGGCACTATGGATGAGTACAAGTACATAGAGGGAGATGGTGTTGTTGTAAAAGGCGATCCTGAGCCTGGTAAACTATATAAAGAAGGTGACTTTAACCGTATTATTACCATACCTCAGCGCGAAGAGCGCCGTGTGCACTATTGGATGGATCACTTTAATCCTAAAGAAAAAACCATCGTGTTTTGTGCAACACAAGTTCATGCCGGTATGGTACGCGATTTTATTAATCAGTACGCAGTTAAAAAAGGCTGGACTACCAACACTAACTATTGTGTTCGTGTCACCGCTAACGATGGTGTCGCGGGTGAAAATGATTTAAAAACCTTCTGTGATAACGAAAAAACCATTCCGACAATTTTAACCACCTCACGCAAACTCTCTACCGGTGTAGATGCACGTAATGTACGCAATATTGTGCTTATGCGCCCTTGTAAGAATATGATTGAGTTTAAGCAGATAATAGGGCGAGGCACTCGCACATACGATGGCAAAGACTACTTTACAATTTACGACTTTGTAAAAGCGCACCATAACTTTGCCGACCCTGCTTGGGATGGCGAGCCAATACCCAGCGAAGTATGCTCAGAGTGCGGCACAACTCCATGCCAATGTGAAGACACTGGCGGGGATGGAGCCGGTGAAAAGAAACCGTGCAAGGTGTGTGAACAAAAACTATGTATTTGTGAAAAACCAGAGCCTGAAGGCTGTGATAAATGTGGCGAAAGACCATGTGTATGTGAAAAGCTTGAAATAAAGCTCTCAGACGGCCGTACACGACAAATTAAGCATATTTCCTCAGCAATGTACTGGAATGCTGAAGGCAAGCCCATTACAGCAAAAGAATTTGTTGAACGTATGTTTGACGACTTACCGCGCTTTTTTGAAAATGAAGACCAACTACGCGAAATCTGGAGCGATCCAACCACTCGCGAAAAGCTATTAGAAGATTTAACCGAAGCGGGCTACGATAGCGAAAAACTCGATAGTATGAAAGCCGTAATTGATGCACAAGACAGCGATGTATACGATGTTTTATCCTACGTAGCGTATGCCTCAGAGGCACAAACACGCACTGAACGAGCTCAACAAGCAAAACCTAAAATAAACTCTGCTTTTAGCGATTATAAACAACAAGAGTTTATAAACTTTATATTAAGTAAATACATTGAAGATGGCGTGCAAGAACTCGCACCTAAAAAAATGCGCAGTTTAGTAGAGCTTAAATACAACACCATTAACGACGCCGCCATTGAGTTTGGATCACCGACAGCGATACGCGATACGTTTATTGGTTTTCAGAAGTATTTGTATGCAAGGTAGTTAAATTATATAACTATCTGTAAGCGGAGGAACAACGAATTAACTTTCTCAAGTTGATGTCTCTGAGCTACTACATATAACAGGTTCAAATAAATACTGCTTTAATAGCGTTTACTCATACATTGATACTCAGAATATTATACTGTAGCCAACGCGTTTGAGCATAAGTTTCAAATTTTCCTCAGGAATTTTTTAAATTCATTTAGCTATGCACTTACGTTATTTTGTTTATCGAATTTCTAATGACTAATTAAACATTTTCGTTTAAATCCAGACACATCATGATACCCATATCATTCTCTACTTAATTTGCTGTAATAGGGAATACTGTTGCACCCAGCCATAGCATAAAAGCAAGTTATAGATGTAATAGTTCAGTCTTAGTTTATAAAAATGAAAGTAAAAATGTATATTGTTAACTTTGTTTGAATTTAGGTGTTTTACATTTAGAATAGTAATAAATTACTAATAAACTAATTGAAGCCAATTCTTTAGGCTTTCTTTGTCTGGAAAAAAATGAAAAATTACGCTTATATTTGTTATGAACAAGCGGTTAGTGAAGCTGAAGTTGAACTAATAAATCAATTTTGGGAATTAGAGAAAGGTGAGAATATTAAATTTGCAAATAATGCTCAAAATGTATTTAAAGAATTTAAAAGCAAACTAGATAAGCCTTTGTCAATAATAAAAAGTAAAAGTAGCTGTACCAATGTTCATTCAGCATTTAACTGCGATAGCTGCAATAAAAAAAAACTATTTTCTACTCGTAAAGAGTGCATTGAGCAGTTTGAGTCTGAGCGATATGTGTGTAAAAGTTGCCTTGTTGAGTGCTATTTAAAAGATGGAAAATTAACAATAGAAAAGTTAGGTGAGTATATTGAGCAGAGGCTAAAGTCTGAAAGTACAATTTCTTGTTTAACATATATCGAAAAACTATATTTATTTCTTCTACTTACACGGTTTAATGATGGCAATAAGGCGCCGATTAAGCATCATTACGATGCTCATTCAGAAACTCTCGGTTGCGAAGAAGCAGAAAAAAGAATGATGAAAAGCTTAATTTCCAAAGGTTTTTTAGTCCGCATCACTGAGCATGACTTTAGGGAGGCTCAAGCTCAAGGTCGTGAATCTATAAGATCTTTTCTAGGCGCTTGTTTGCATCTATTTATTCGCGAAGATAATATTTTATCTGAATTGCCAACTTATTCGACTTCATTCATCAACTCCTTTGGATTGTACTTACGCTACTCTGAGGAATATAGCTCAGTTAGCGAATTAACTAAGAGGTTATATGATGATATTTGCGCTCGCAAAGTTAGTAAGAATGATGTAGAGGAGATTCAAGAACTATTGGAAAAAAATAGGATATACAACATCCTGTTGATTATAGAAGACGCTTGTTGTGACTTTAAAGTTACAGTGCAAAAATCACTCCGTTTTGGGAATCTTTTACAGTACCTTGCCAAAAATTATTCATTACCGATTATTAGCTATGTTGTATACAAAGAAGCAAGAAATTTAAGTGCATATTTATATAACAGAAATATCCCCAGTTACATATCTGATAAACTTTTAACAAAGAGAATAGAAGAGTATTTAGACTTAATAAAAAGAAAGAATTACTCTGCTGTTTACACTCGTAGATTGCCTGAAAATATTAGAGTATCAGAAATGGAGGCTTTTTTTTGTAGGGAATTTAATGAAGATTGCTTTAACTGGTTTCATTTAACAAATGAGGAGGTTTTGGACTCCTGGATATCAGGTGCAACAATTGAGTTTAATGTTCCATCTTTACTAAGTTGAAGAGTACATTAAAATAGTACGTGTACTATTTATAAGTTGTTGTTTTTAATGTGAACTTTGTATGCATAGTATGTTTTCTGGGGTTATAAGTTATCGTCTGCGTTCTCAGAGCGATCTCCGAGGCTGGCTGCCCAGCTAACTATTTTTGTTACTTCTGGGCGTTTTACGTTCCATAGTTGATCGTGCTCTTGTTGTAATTGCAAGTAACCTTCGCGGGTAACTAAATTTGTTTTCATGGCCAATTCTTTATTAACTCTAATGGTGTGCACGTTATTAAATTTGCCAAAACTTGTCGAGCGTAAAATGTAATAAAGTACGAGTAAGGAAGCTTTGAAATGTTCAGTAACAATCTAAGCAAGTAATTAGTTTTTGATTATTAAGTTTTTCATTTATATTAACTAGTAATTGGATATAAAAATAAGAAAGAGATTATGGGACACGAGACCACAAAAGTATTAGTTGTTGATGACGATATGCGCTTACGCAGTTTGCTTGAACGTTATTTAGTAGAGCAAGGCTTTATTGTTAGAACCGCAGGAAACTCGGAGCAAATGGATAGACTCCTAGAGCGAGAAAACTTTCACTTAATGGTTCTCGATTTAATGCTTCCAGGCGAGGATGGTTTATCTATTTGCCGCCGACTACGCCAAAAAGAAAATGAAATTCCTATTGTTATGCTTACTGCAAAGGGCGACGAAGTAGACCGTATTATTGGTCTTGAACTTGGCGCTGACGATTACATTCCAAAACCATTTAATCCACGTGAGCTACTTGCTCGCATAAAAGCAATTTTACGCCGCCGCGCAAAAGAAGTGCCAGGTGCTCCAGCTGCTGAAGAAAACTTAATCGCTTTTGGTAAATTTACGCTTAATTTAGCAACGCGCGAAATGAGTGAAGGGGATAAAACAATATCGCTTACCAGTGGTGAGTTTGCAGTGCTTAAAGCGCTTGTTTCGCATCCGCGTGAGCCACTTAGCCGCGATAAGCTAATGAACTTGGCGCGTGGACGTGATTACAGTGCGCTTGAGCGAAGTATTGATGTGCAAGTGTCGCGACTTCGCCGCATGATTGAAGTAGATGCTGCTAATCCTCGATATATTCAAACCGTTTGGGGTTTGGGGTATGTGTTTGTTCCCGACGGTGAAAAGTAATATTTATGGGCATGTTTCCGCGCAGTGCTTTTGGGCAAACTGTTTTTTTAGTGGCGGCTTTGTTGCTAATAAATCAAATAGTGTCTTATGTTACGGTTAGTTTTTATGTTGTAAAACCAACTATTGAGCAAGTTAACTTGATGCTTGCTAAGCAAATTAAAACGGTATTTATTGACTGGGAAGATGGCGTTGAGATAAACGACGAAGTATCTGCGAAGTTTTTTGAAATTACCGGCATTGAAGTAATGACGCAGCGCGAAGCAATGCGTCAAGGGCTTGGACAAAGCCGCGAATATTCTATGCTATCGCGTAGTATGACTGAGCAACTTGGTGGTTATTCTCGTGTACGTATTAGCCAAACTGATCCATTAATTTATTGGGTTGAAGCACCGCAAGCGCCAGGTTATTGGGTAAAAGTACCGCTTAAAGGCTTTAAAGAGAATAACTTAGAGTTTTTAACTTTTTACTTATCAAGTATTGGCTTTTTAAGTGTGCTGGGTGGGTGGTTGTTTGCAAGGCACCTTAATAGGCCATTAAAAGCACTGCAACAAGCTGCAGTAAAAGTAGGTAAAGGCGATTTTTCTACCAAATTAGAAGAAGAAGGCTCAACAGAAGTAATAGAAGTAACGCGCGCGTTTAATCAAATGTCGCGCGGAATTGCCGCACTTGAAAACGACCGCCGTTTACTAATGGCTGGTGTATCGCATGATTTACGTACGCCGCTTACGCGTATCCGTTTAGCCACCGAAATGATGGTTGATGAAGATGACTATCTTCGTGAAGGTATTATTTACGATATAGAAGATATGAACGGGATTATCGATCAGTTTATTGAGTATTTACGCCACCATAAACGTGAAGAACTAAGTTGCGAAGATATAAATGCTTTAGTTGCCGAGGTTGTTAATTCTGAGCTTCAGCATCAACGTACTATTACGTTTAAAAGTAATCCAAATATAGGCAATATACCCTTAAGCTCTGTGGCTATTAAACGTGTAATTACCAACATGATTGGTAATGCGCTGCGTTATTCTGAGGGCGATGTTGAAGTACTTAGTTACTTTAATTTAAACAAAAAATATGTAGTTATCGCTGTAAACGATAGTGGTCCTGGGATCCCTGAAAACGAATTAGAGTCTGTGTTTGAGCCCTTTAAGCAAGGCGATGCTGCACGTGGCAGTGAAGGTAGTGGCTTAGGCCTTGCCATTATTAAACGCATTGTTGATATGCACGACGGTAAAGTAAAACTAGAAAACCGCCCAGAAGGCGGTTTAAGTGCACAAGTATATTTGCCAATCAAGGTATCAACTCCTGCACAATAAATGCAGGGGTTTTATTGTATTAAAGTGCTTTAAAGCGAATAGCAGTACCGCCACTGGTGGCCAGTTTAAGCGTAAGTTTATCGTTTGTAGTCACAATACGTTTTTCGATAGCTATATCGTACGGATTGTTTTTCCACTCTGCGTTTTTACCATCTTTATAAATTTGTGCTTCAAACTTCTTGCCTTGCTCTAAAAAGTCGAGTTTCACCTCAATTGTTCTGGCTTTCTCGTCAGTAACAGCACCTAGGTACCAATCGTTTCCTGAGTATTTAGTGCTTTTACGTTCTTTACGGGCAAATACAATAAAGTCGCCTACTTCGCCATCAAGGGCAATACTTTGCTGCCAATCTGTTGGTACGTCTTGAATAAATTGAAATGCGTCGGGCTTAGCCAAATAGTTTTTAGGTAAGTCGGCAGCCATTTGAATTGGGCTATACAACACAACATAAAGTGCAAGTTGTTTGGCAAGTGTAGTTTGTGGGCGGTTTGTATCGCCTCCTAAACCATTAAAGCTCATATCAAAAATACCTGGCGTAAAGTCCATAGGGCCAGAGAGCATGCGGGTAAAGGCAAGCATTGGTACGTGTTCTGGTGGGTTAGGAGGCGAACCCCATGCATTATATTCTTGCCCGCGTGCACCTTCGCGCGCGATCCAGTTTGGGTAAGTACGGCGCAGGCCTGTATCTTTAATTGGCTCGTGCGTATTGATGCTAATTTTATGTTTAGCTGCAAGTTTTACGTTATGAAGGTATTCGTTAACCATAAATTGGCCGTCATGCCATTCATGGCGCGCAATACCGTTTTTGTCTATACGTTTTATATTTCCGCCATCGGCTACATAACCTGTTTTTACTTGGCTGACGTTTGACTTTTCGTAAAGTGTAAAGGCATCTTCCATTTGGTCTCGGTAGTTGCTTACATTGCCTGATGTTTCGTGATGGCCAATGAGATGTACGCCTTTTTCTTTGCCGTATTGAGCAAGCGCTGTTATATCAAAATCGTCGTACGGTTTGGTAAAGTTAAATACATCGCCATTAAAGTACCAATCGCCATCCCAGCCAATATTCCAGCCTTCAACGAGTACGCCATCAAAACCATACTGCGCTGCAAAATCCATATAGTATTTTGTGGTTTGCGTAGTGGCGCCGTGTTTTTTACCGCTACCCCAAGTTTGCGTGTTTATATGCATACCCCACCAAATACCGACGTATTTGCCAGGTTTAACCCACGACACGTCACCGAGTTTATTAGGCTCGTTTAAATTTAGTATTATATCTGAATTAACTAGGCCAACAGCGCTGTCGGCTATTTGAATGGTGCGCCATGGTGTTTTAAAAGCACCTTGTTTTTTAACGGCAACACCATCTGACCAAGGGGTTAAGTCTGCTGTAAATGTGCCTGGACGGCGCTGATTAAGCACCATACCCGCGTAATCAACAAGAGCGGCTTCATGAATACTAATATGAGTACCGTCACTTGTTTTAAACGTAAATGGTGTGTGAGCTAGTGGAGCTTCGTTAAGTGGAGTAGTGTTGTAAACATATTCGTAGCGGTTCCAGCCACGAGCAGGTATCCACCATGCTGTTGCATCATGGCTATTGTTTATTGCAAACTCAGTCAGCTCTTTGGTTATTTCTGTATGTTCGAAGCCGGTTTGTTGTGGCACTTCGTATCTAAAACCTACACCACTATCAAATGCTTTAAATCGAATAGTGTAGGTACCTTTATTTGGCTCGTTTTTTGTAAAGGTAACGGCTACTTCGTTATATTCGTCAACAACGTTTTGGCGTTCGCCCCAAGGTTGTTGCCACTGCGAGTTAACGCTTTGTTGTTCAATGCTTTTAATTTTAAAACCGTCGCTAAAGGCCGCTTGTGTTTTAAATTCAAACCC
Source organism: Pseudoalteromonas sp. SG45-3 (assembly GCF_014164075.1). Taxonomy (NCBI): domain Bacteria; kingdom Pseudomonadati; phylum Pseudomonadota; class Gammaproteobacteria; order Alteromonadales; family Pseudoalteromonadaceae; genus Pseudoalteromonas; species Pseudoalteromonas sp. SG45-3. Next base: position 70,147 of record NZ_JACJEN010000016.1, read on the forward strand.
CAGTAAAGATTTGTTTATAACCGCTTTGTTTTTAAATTTTATTGCGTAGCTTGGCGTGTTGTTTTCGTCAGAGATGCTTACTGTTATTTGTGTGTCTGGCGATTTTAGCTCTACAGTTTGTCCGTAGCTATTACTAGCAAAGGCTAAAAGCACAAGTGCAGGGATTCTCATGGTGTGTCCTTAGATGAGTCGGTGGTGACATTTAAGGATAATGACTGTTGATGATTAATACGACTGCCTACATACGTATTCAATGTTTTAAAAAATAGAAAGAATTTAGTGGTTTAATCGGTCTATAATGTAAACAAATTGATAATAGCGACAAGAAAATGATAAAAAGCTTACTTTGTGTATTTTTACTAAGTGTTAGTACTGGAGTTTTTGCAGCAAATATAACAATTAAAAATGCTAATAATGGCCCATTACCTAATGCTGTTGTGTGGCTAACTGCAGGAGATTCCTATGGCGTTATTCCTCCAGAAGCACCTTATGCGATGACCCAGCAAAATCGAGAATTTAAGCCGCGTATTTTAGTTGTCCCACAAAATGCAAAGGTAGAGTTTCCGAATGGGGACTCAATCATGCATCACGTTTATTCATTTTCTAAAGCTAAAACATTTGAATTAAAGCTATATAAGGAGCACCCAAAAGCGCCCATTACTTTTGATCAAACAGGGGTCGTTGAGCTTGGCTGTAACATTCATGATTGGATGTTAGGTTATATTGTAGTGGTCGATAGTACTATTTTTGCAATCACTGATGAAAATGGTCATGTTGATTTAAATGCCAATGTAGGCGAATACACATTAAGTGTTTGGCATTCTGGGTTTAGTGATATTAGTAAGGTTGAATCTCAAACTGTTACTGTGGCTACTAACCCGATCACTTATAAGGTAAAGCAGGAAATTGCGGAGCAAATTGACTTTGCTACGGATGAATTTGATGACTATTAATCGCTTAACGAGGCTGATATTTTTAGCCGGTGCTTTATGTTTTAGTAATGCATTGTATGCACAAGTAAAAGGCTTGATACAAATTAGAGCCGTGCAGGGTGACGATACACGTAGCTTCCAAGAGGGCGGCCTTGGGCTATATCGACACGATACTAAAAGCGACGAACTTATTTTATCCCAAGGTATTTTAGATTTTAATGTTGATTTAGCATCTAGTTGGTCGGCTCATGGGGTGTTAAATGCGAATCAAGATCCTGACGTTGGCCTTGGTTTTACGCAAGCTTATGTAAAGTATCAGCCGCTATCTAACAGCAACTATAAATGGCATGTGCGTGTAGGGGGCTTTTATCCACTTATGTCGCTTGAAAACCCTGATATAGGGTGGACTTCTCCTTATAACTATACAAACTCAGCTATTAATAGCTGGATTGGCGAGGAAGTACGCACTGTTGGCGCAGAGATAACTATTAAGCGCCCAGCAAAACGTTTTAACAGCGCTCATAGCTTTAGTTTTGTAGGTGCTACATTTAAAGGCAATGACCCTGCCGGTACTTTACTTGCTTGGCGTGGTTTTGCATTACACGATAGGCAAACTACATTTAGCGAAAGTGTTAAATTTGCGCCTGTAGCGGCATTAAATGCGTATGAATTACGCTGGCAAGCTAATCAGGTTTTACCGTTTGAAGAAGTAGACGGACGTTTTGGCTATTACGCTGGCGTACACTGGGATTACTTAAAAAAATCACAATTTCGAATTTATTATTACAACAATAACGGTGACCCAACCACACTTAATATTAGTACAGGGCAGTATGCTTGGGATACTCGCTTTACAAGCGCCGCTTGGCTTTATAAGTTTAATAATAAAACCCGCTTTATAGCACAGGTACTTAATGGTAAAACCGAAATGGGCGCTAATGCTTTAATAGATAATGCCTTTTACAGCCATTATTTAATGTTAAGCCATAAAGAAGGCAAGCATCGAGTTTCTGTACGCTACGATTACTTTAAAGTGACAGATAACGACACTACTGCGTTTGATCCTAATGCAAGCAATGGGGAAGGTTTAACCGCAACATGGCGCTACCAGCTCACTAATAAACTACAAATAGGGGTTGAAGGTTCTGCACTTAAAAGTGTTGCAAAAAATAGAGAGCCAATTGGATTTAATGAACGAATCTCGCAGCAGCAAATAATGCTAAACGCTCAATGGCGATTTTAGGTTTTATAAACTAGATTTATTATCAAAAAGGTAGGTATTAAATATGGTTTTTTTTGGAGTAAGTAATGAATTTGAATAGTATCCGCGTCAAAGTCTCTTTTCCTATTGTTATTTTAGGTATTGCTATCTTGTCGTTAATTATTGGGTATTCATACTTAATTAACTTACAAAAAAATGCATTAGATGTGCAATCCGATAAATTTATTAAGGCTGTGTCTCTTGCTTTGAGTGCAGACAGGGATTTGTATCAAGCAAAGGTTGCTGAGTTAAATTTAGTCGCACATAACGACAATAAAGAAGCTTATTTGCAAGAGCATAAAGAAAATGCTGAGCAAGTAACGCAAAGGTTAGAGCAGTACTTAGCTTTGTTATCGGATTATCCAAAAGCTATAAATGGGCTTCGCGGTTTTGATGATACTTATAATACTTGGTTAAACGCTTCACTGGCCTATATGAATGATAAAACAAATCTAAAAAAACAGTCTCAATCAGAAAAAGCATTTGACGAATTAAGAGCTACGCTTGATCAAGCTGGTGAATTAGCAGAGCAAACATCGGTTGAAGAAGTTCAAAAGCTATCAGACACAATTGCTTCAACTAAGTTAACTATGCTTATTTTTGTCATATTAATTTTATTAGTGGCGTGTTGGTTTAGTTACCTTATTCCTAAGCAATTAACACAGCAAATTAACTATGTAACTTCTCGTATTAACGATATAGCCTCTGGTGATGGCGATTTAACTGGCAGGATCGCTATAACGTCTAAAGATGAGTTTTCTGAACTTGCAACGCAGTTCAATCGATTTCTCGACAACTTACAGCAATTAATTCGCGATATTTTAGAGCAATCAAAAGAGCTAAGTGAATTAGGAGGTGAGTTAAGTCAGGTTGCAAATAAAAACAATGCTGTAAATCAAACGCTCAGCCAAGCCTCTGAGTCAATAGTAAGTGCAGTGCATGAGATGAGTGTAGCAAGTAGAGAAGTTGCAGGTGTTGCTCAGCAATCATCAACAGAAGCTGATAAATCGTTAAATTTAGCTCAGCAAGGACTAACAGCGGTTGCGCACTCTAGTTCTCGTATTATTTCTTTGTCGCAAAATATGGAGCAAGCTATGGCGCGCTCTACAGAACTACAACAAAGTTCTGATAACATTGCCAAAGTACTTGAGGTTATTCGTGCAATTGCAGAGCAAACAAATCTGCTGGCGCTTAATGCTGCTATTGAAGCCGCGCGAGCTGGTGAATATGGCAGAGGTTTTGCTGTGGTAGCAGATGAAGTAAGAACATTGGCTACACGCACGCAAGTAAGCACAAACGATATTCAAAAAATGATAGAGCAATTTGCAACGAGCGTAGAACAATCAATTAAAGCGATAGATGAAGGTAAGCAATTTGCAGATGATGCGGTTGGCTCGTTTAGTCAAACTAATGATGTGCTTAATGCAATGCAAAGCTCGTCTACTAAAGTAAATGATATGGCGATGCAAACAGCGCAAGCGACTGAAGAGCAGACAACGGTTGCAGATGAAATAAGTCAAAACCTATCATCATTAAACGATCAAACTTTAGAAGGGGGGGCGCTTGCTCGAACTACTGAGGATGTATCTAAAAAAATGGAACAATTGACTGATGAGCTAAATCATTTAGTGCATCGATTTAAAGTTTAAATAAGCTGATTATTTGGTTAGATAGCTCTTTAAGGTTTTAAAATATAACTGTACTTATGTTGTTTGTTAGCTCGAGCTCAGTTTGAATAGTCATTATAAATATAAAAAGGGACTTTAAAAGTCCCTTTTTTAATGCAATTTTAACCTTGAGAAGTCAACAAAGCCTAAAGTGAATTAGTATTATTTTTTATCAAAAGCGCGTTTCATGTAGTTAGGTGTAGCGAGTGCGCCATGATGAATACCGCTATTGTAGTATTCACTGTGCTCGGCTATTTGTGCCGCGCCATCTTCTCTAAAGCCGTCAAATGCTTGTGATTTACGTGCAAGTGTTACTGACCATAAACCGCTTGGGTAAATTGGTTGTGGGAATGGTAATGTTTGTAAATCGTTAAAGCCTACGCTTAGCATTGCTTCGCGCATTTCAACTAATAATGGCATGTGCATAAGTGGCGATTCACTTTGTTGCACTAAAATACCTCCTGGGCGCAGTGCATCTAAACAGCTTGTGTAAAACGCATGGTTAAATAAACCTTCACCCGGACCTACCGGATCGGTGCCATCAACAATAACCACGTCGATAGATTCGCCAGCGGCTTCGCGCATGTATTTAATACCGTCGTCAAACATAACCGTTGCACGGGCGTCGTTATTAGATTCACAAAGCTCTGGGAAGTATTTTAACGACATTTGCGTTACTACTTCGTCTATATCTATTTGCGTTACAGTTTCTACGCCTGGGTGTTTTAATACTTCGCGTAAAGTACCGCAGTCGCCGCCGCCAATAATAACGACGTTTTTAGGGTTTGGATGCGCTAAAAGTGCAGGGTGGCTGATCATCTCATGATAAAAGAAGTTTTCGCGGGTTGTTACCATAGTACACCCGTCGATGATCATTAAATTACCAAAGTCTGTGGTTTCAAACATTTCTACCTTTTGAAAAGGAGACTGTTTTTCATCTAACTTTTTATTAATACGTAATGAAAATGCGCTGCCATCGCGGTCGCTAATTTCAGTAAACCACTTACTTTGATCTAAATTTGCCATAGTTACTATTACACTTTTTAGGTTGAGTATGAAAAAGGGGCAATTCTGCCAGTGCTTGGCGTTTTGCTCAATGACATTTTAACTGATTTGACGAATAAAGTTAGTTAGGAGTGAGTGAAAGTTCAATTTTTGTTAGCCTAGTGGATAGTGACGTATTAAAATGCGCCTTTATACCTAATTGACTAAAGAAGAGTTGCCATGACCTGGGGTTTAGAAACAGCACGCGCCACTTATAACGTTGCTCATTGGAGTGATGGTTATTTTGATATTAACGCACAAGGCGAACTGGTGGCTTACCCAGATGGCGACCAAACAAAACCGGCCATTTCTTTAACGCAATTAACTGAGCAGTTTAAGCAACAAGGTTTAACGTTGCCGGTTTTAGTACGCTTTACTGATATTTTAAAAAATCGTGTAGACACACTTACTAACGCGTTTACGCAAGCGCGAGCAAATCGTGAATATAACGGAAAATACACCTGTGTTTACCCAATAAAAGTAAATCAGCAACGTTCTGTAGTAAGTAAGCTATTAGCGCATCCAAGCGGGCTTGTTGGCCTAGAAGCAGGCTCAAAGCCAGAACTTATGGCTATTTTGGGCGTAGCAAAAGAGCCAATCACAATAGTGTGTAACGGCTATAAAGACAGTGAGTTTTTACGCTTAGCATGTATTGGTCAAGCCATGGGTCACAGCGTAAAAATTGTGGTAGAAAAGCTTTCAGAACTGACCACACTACTTGAAGAAATAGACAACCTAGGCATTGAACCTGCTATTGGTATTCGTATTCGCCTAAATTCAGTAGGCAAAGGCAAGTGGCAAAACACGGGCGGCGAAAAAGGCAAGTTTGGTTTAACGGCAGGCCAAGTACTAAGTGCTGTTGAAGTGCTGAAAAAGCATAATAAGCTGCACTTAATGCAAATGGTGCATTTTCATATTGGTTCTCAAATTGCCAACATTCGTGATATTCACCGTGCTTTGCGTGAATGTGCACGCCACTTTGCTGAACTTACGCAATTAAATGTACCGTTAAATACCGTTGATGTGGGTGGCGGATTAGGCGTTGATTACGAGGGCTCTGGCTCGCGCAGCGCGTGTTCAATGAATTACACCGTAGAAGAGTATGCGCGTAACGTAGTGAATGCATTTGCAGAAGTGTGCGATCAGCATAACCTTACGCATCCGGCCATTATCACCGAATCGGGGCGCGCTTTAACCGCTCACCATGCGGTATTAATTACCGATGTAATTGACGTAGAAAAAGCGCCCAATCATTTAAATCCAGAGCCACCGCTTGAAAATAGCGCGTTAGTGCTTGATGAAATGTGGCAGTGTTTACAGCGTTTAAACCCGCGTATGGCACTTGAGATTTATCACGACGCTATGCACTTATTTAGCGAAGCGCACGATCAGTACGTGCATGGCTTAGTAAGCATGCTAGAGTGGGCGAAAATAGAGCAGCTTTACTTTACTATTTTACATCGTGTACGTGCATCGCTTAGTAATAATGCGCGCGCGCACCGTGAAGTCCTCGACGATTTAAACGAAAAGCTTGCCGATAAACTCTTTGTTAACTTTTCATTATTTCAGTCATTGCCTGATGTATGGGGTATTCAGCAGTTGTTTCCGGTTATGCCAATCGAAAACTTAACTCAACCATTGACTCAGCGTGCGATTATTCAAGATATTACCTGTGACTCTGACGGGCAAATCCGTGAATACGTTGAAGGCGCTGGTATCGAAACCAGCCTACCAATACCAGAATATAAACACGGCGAGCAATACCATATTGCGATGTTTATGGTGGGTGCATATCAAGAAATTTTAGGCGATTTACATAACCTATTTGGTGACACTGATTCTGTGCATGTAGAGCTTAACGATGAAGGTTATGTGTTAACCAATGCTATAAAAGGTGATAGCGTTAAGGATGTATTAAAGTTTGTTGACTATGATAGCGCCATTTTAGCTGACAACTTTGCGTACCAAGTTAATAAGCTTGATGTATCAGCGCAGTGTAAAGAAGGTTACTTAGCTGAGCTTAATGCAGGCCTTGAAGGCTATACCTATTTTGAAGATTAATTTGTAAGCAACTGAAAGCGCAGTATTAGTGGCTGCGCAATGTTTAAAGGAATGGAAGTAATGTCAGTTATTCGCGGTGTATTTAGTATTATTTTTTACACAATAAACACACTTTTTTGGTTTGTGCCTATTTTTATTTGTGGGCTTATAAAGCTTATACCTATTAAGCCTCTACAAAAGATTATGAGCTGGGCTGCAAAGCAATTTGCAACTATTTGGGTGACCTTTAATAGCTTAAATCAAAAGTTATTTACGCCAACTAAACTTAATGTAACTGGCCTTGAAGACCTTAAGTTAAAGGATTGGTACCTAGTAATTGCAAATCACCAAAGCTGGGTCGATATTTTAGTATTGCAGCGCGTGTTTAACCGTAAAATTCCATTTTTAAACTTCTTTTTGAAAAAAGAGCTTATTTACGTGCCTATTCTAGGTTTGTGTTGGTGGGCGCTTGATTTTCCGTTTATGACTCGCACGAGTAAAAGCCAATTAAAAAAGAACCCAAAGCTGCGTGGCAAAGACTTAGAAACCACGCGTAAAGCCTGCGAAAAATTTAAAGAGATGCCAGTAAGTGTGGTTAACTTTGTAGAAGGCACTCGTTTTACTACACAAAAGCACGCGCGCCAAAATAGTCCGTTTCCACATTTATTAAAACCAAAAGCGGGCGGTATTGCTTTTGTAATGCAAGCAATGGGCGAGCAAATTACTAAAGTGGTTAACGTTACAATTCATTACCCTAATGGCATTCCTACATTCATGGATTTTGCAGGTGGTAAGGTAAAAAATATCAACGTACACGTGGATGTAAGGCCTGTAAGCGAAGAGCTTATTGGTGACTACACCGGCGATTCTGAATTTAGAGTACGCTTTCAAAGCGAGCTAAATCGTTTATGGGAAAATAAAGAGCAAACATTACAATCGCTCGAAAAACACCCCAAATAAAAGGCAAAAATATGAGCTTACAGTTATGCTAAAAAAGTGGTTACCAAATTGGCTTAACGGCTTAATTGTGGGCTGCGTATTGTTTTCTAATGTAATGCTTTTTGGCTCACTAGTATTTGTACTAGGGCTTATTAAGTTATTACTGCCTTTGTCTGTTGTTAACTCTTTATTGCACAGCGCTTATCGAGGGTGGTGTAATGGCAATCGGTTTGGCTTGTGGCTAGGTTGTCCTAATATTGTGGTTGATATAAGTGGCGATTTAAATTCAAAAAGTTGGTATTTACTTATATGTAATCACACGAGTTGGTTAGATATAACCGTGCTTAGCTCATTACATGCATTACCAGCCCCTAAGTTTTTTTTAAAAGATGAATTAAAATACGTGCCTTTTATTGGCACTGGTGCGTGGGCTATGGGTATGCCGTTTATGAAACGGGTAAGCAAAGCACAGCTTGCTAAAAACCCAAAGTTGAAAGGGTTGGATGTAGAGCGCACAAAGCACAGCTGTCGCAATTTTCGTCACTATCCTACTACTATCGTTAATTTTGTTGAAGGCACACGCTTTACGCCAGCTAAGCATAATCTGCAGCAAAGTCCTTTTAAGCACTTATTAAAACCCAAAGCGGGTGGCATTGCTTTTGCGCTTGAAGTGCTAGCCAACCAATTTGATGCCATGCTAAATACAAGTTTAGTGTATAGCGGTAAAACAGATCACGTTTGTCGGAACTTACTCAAAGGCGAGCTAGATTCTATTTATGTTTCAATAGACGTAACGCCCATTAATGACAATATGCAGGGCAGCTATCAAACCGATGACGTATTTAAAGCTAATTTTCAACATTATGTGAATGAGCTATGGGTTGCGAAAGATCAGCAGCTTGCCGATATTTATGCTCAACAAGATTTACCTGAACCACAAATCAGTAAGGAAATTGAAACACTATGACCAACACCCACCTACAGGAGTTAATCGCTCCTTGGTTTGAAAAAGTACCCGATGCGGATTTTCTTAGTTCTATTACCGCAGTTTCAATAGGGATTTTTTCTTTATTAATTGTTTACTTATTTACTCGTAGGTTAATGTTACCAGGCATTCAAAAAGTGGTAACTAAGCTTTCGCCTCAACGTATTGGTTCGTTGTCGCCTATGCTTAATAAGCTTAATAGACGTATTGCAGGTATGCTTTGCTGCGTATTATTTTTGGCGACCTTTGACAGTGTTTATCCGGTTAATGAGCTGACCGCTGAAATTTTGAAAACGGTTGGCCAAGCCATACTAATTATTCATGTAGGTTTTATTTTTAGCAGTATTGTAAGCATTGCGGGTTCTATTTATAACCAATTGGAGTTTGCACGCGAAGTCCCTATTCAGGGCTTAATTCAGGTTGTTAAGCTAATCACCTTTATTGTGTGTGCTATTTTAATTGTAAGTATTTTCCTTGAGAAGTCACCCACTTATATTCTCTCTGGCTTTGGTGCTATTGCTGCTGTTACGTTATTAGTATTTAAAGACACTATTTTAGGCTTTGTAGCGAGTATTCAAATCGCAGCAAATCGCCTAGTAACCTATGGTGATTGGATTCAAGTAGAAAACTATGGCGCCGATGGCGAAGTAATTGATTTGGGTTTAAACACTGTAAAGGTACGTAACTGGGATAACACCATTACAACTATTCCAACTTATATGCTAGTTGCGGGTTCGTTTAAAAACTGGCGCGGTATGCAAGAGTCGGGCGGTAGACGTATTAAACGTTCACTTAATATAGATATGCACAGTATTTGTTTAGTAAGTGATGAATTTAGAAAGCAAATAGATGCGGCTATTCCGTTGCATGATTACATTCGAGTGACGACATTACCCGCTCAAGTTTCTAATTTAGGGCTGTTTCGTCGTTATGCTGAGGGCTATTTAAAGCAGCACAGTAAAATTAATACGTCGCTTACGTTAATGGTACGAGAGCTACAACCAATGAACCACGGGTTACCGATTGAGTTTTATTGCTTTAGTGAAGACAAACGCTGGATTTCGTACGAGCATTTACAAGCCGAAATAATGGACCATTTACTTGCAGTATTGCCAGTGTTTGGGCTTAGGGCATATCAAAGTGTTAGTGGGCAATTAAGCCCTCCTAACGAGCAACAAACAGATAAGCCAACATTTAGAGTGATGGCAAATAGTGCAGCAAAAGACCCACAGCAATAAATAAAGCTAAGAGCCACCAAATAGGTGGCTTTTTAAATCGCAGCCATGCAAATGTAATTATTACTAACGCAACCTGCCAAAGGTTATGCACAGCCGATGTCCAAATTGGTGAATACAATGCGGCCGCTAAAAAACCGACTACCGCTGCATTAAGCGCCGCTATTGAACTTGCAAAACGTGGCTTACTTGCCAAATTAATCCAACTCTTCTGAAACGCCAGTATAAGTAAAAAACCAGGCATAAATATAAGCAGTGTAGCTATAAGGGCACCCACTAAAGGTTGCTCAGTAGTAAGTTGTGCGCCTAAGTAAGTAGCAATAGTAAACATTGGCCCTGGCACTGCCTGTGCACTCGCGTAAGCACTTAAAAACTGATCATCACTCAATGCTGGTACGCCAGCTTGAAGTACCGGCAGTACTACGTGTCCGCCGCCAAACACCATTGCACCCGCTTGGTAAAAAGGGGTAAACAAAGCAAACTCATGCCCTAGTGGAATAAAGCTAACCCCAAGTAAGAGCGCAAATAACCCCAGTGCAATCCAATTAATATTACTGTTTTTACTGCTAACATCGTCTGCTACTGTGCCAAGTTTTAATAAAGGCCATATAGCACCTACTGTTGCAGCAGTGATTAAAATCGCTATTTGAGTTCCCATCATTGGAAATAACACCAAGGCAAGTGTACTCATTATCGCAAGTAACTTAAGCGCAGCACTTGTACAAAAGCTTTTAGCCATACTAAGTGTTGCATCAGCGACTATAACAACGGCAAATAACTTTAAGCCTGCAATAATAGCAAAGTAAACAGCGTCAAACTGATGGGCACTAACCGCAAGCAGCACCATTATTAAAAACGAAGGCAGGGTAAAGCCTACAAAAGCAGCTATACCACCCAGTACTCCTGCACGCTCAACACCAATAGCAAAACTAACTTGGCTAGAGCCTGGCCCTGGTAATGCTTGGCTTAAACTAATAAGTTGTGCGTAACGCGTGTTAGTTAGCCAATTTAACGAGTCTACAAAGTGGCGCTTAAAATAGCCTAAATGCGCAGCGGGGCCACCAAAACTCATGCACCCTAGTAAAAAAAATTGTCTAAAAATAGCAATTAACATTGCGCCAATATCCTTTGTAAAATTCATTAAATTGTCACAGCGTAGTATGACATTTTTATTAAAACGGCACATTAGTTTGAGGTCTGTTTAACAATCAAGCAAGATGCGCTGCTTTTAACACTCTCTTCATAGTTTGTTCATACATGTATTTGCATACTCTTGCTAAATTCTTAATGAATAGGGTATCACCATGACTTTAACTAAATCACTTTTAAGCGTAACCGTAGTAGCTGTATTACTTTCTGGTTGTGAAATGAATAACACCGGCAAAGGTGCGGCTATTGGCGCAGCAGCGGGTGGCGTATTAGGTAAAGCAACAAGTAACCATAAAGATAAGCGTATTTTTATAGGCGCTGCTATCGGCGCACTAGCTGGCGCTGCAGTGGGTAACTACATGGATAAGCAAGAAGAAGCATTTCGTGATGAACTTGCAGGCTCTGGTGTTGAAGTTGTACGTGAAGGAGATAACTTGCGTTTAGTTATGCCATCTAATATTACGTTTGCGACCGACCAATCTTATATTTCGTCTGGCTTTAACGATACCTTAGATGCGATTGCTAAAGTGATGAACAAATACGAAAAAACGTACCTAAGTATTGAAGGCCACACAGATAGCACAGGTAAAGACAGCTACAACATGAACCTATCGCGTGAACGTGCTCAAAGCGTTAAAAACTACTTAGTGAACCAGCAAATCATGGCTGAGCGTGTAAGTACTATGGGTTATGGCGAAACACGTCCAATTGCGACTAACGATAGTGCAAATGGCCGTGCTCAAAACCGCCGTGTAGAAATTCAAATAGTACCAAACACTGAAGAATAATTAGTCTTTATTAAACTGTAATTCACACAGTTTTTGATACAACGGGTTACTTGCTACTAATTCTTGGTGGGTACCCGTTGCTATAATCTCTCCATTTTCCATTACCACAATCACATCGGCATGTTTAACCGTTGCTAGTCTATGGGCAATAATAAGCGTGGTGCGGTTTTGCATTAAATGCTCAAGCGCTGCTTGTACATGGTGCTCACTTTGAGCATCGAGTGCGCTGGTGGCTTCATCAAGAAGGAGTATTTCAGGGTCTTTTAGTATGGCACGCGCAAGCACAATACGTTGCTTTTGCCCACCCGATAACCGCACACCTTGCTCACCTAAAAAACTGTTATAACCTTGCGGTAATTGTTTAATAAATTCATCTGCATGAGCATGTTTGGCAGCGGCATATACTTGCTCGTCACTTGCTTTTGGGTTGCCGTAGCGAATGTTATGCATTACATCGGAGCTAAACAAGATAGGGTTTTGCGCGACCATACCCATTTTACCTCTGAGGGTATTAAGCGATAATTCTTTAATGTTTATATCTTTAAATTTAATGGCTCCGCTAGCCGGATCGTAAAAGCGCTGTAGTAATTCAAATAAGGTTGTTTTACCTGCGCCAGAAGGGCCAACAATAGCCACAGTTTGGCCTTGAAGTATATTTAAACTTATTTTATTAAGTGCGCTTACGTCTGGGCGAGAAGGGTAGTTAAAGCTTATATTCTCAAGCGTAATAGCAGGGCTGTTACTATTTTTTAGTAAGTAACTATCTTGTGGATTTAGTGGGTTTTCTATCTCACTTTTAACAGCAAGTAACTCAAGTAATCTTGCAGCTGCGCCTGCTGCGCGTTGTAGTTCGCCATATACTTCAGCAACGGTTGCCACCGACATTGCTACCATAATAGCGTAAAACACAAAGGCTCCTAGCTCACCGCCAGTCATGGTACCTGCTAATACGTCGCTGCCGCCGACCCACAGCATTGCGCTAATAGCGCTAAAAGTTAAAAATATTACCGCTGCAATTAAAAACGAACGTTGCTTAATGCGGCTTTTAGCCACATTAAAGGCTTTTTCGGTTTCAAGTGCAAAAGCGTGCTGCTCTTGCTCTTCGTGGCTATAGCTTTGCACAACTTTAATATTTTGAATGATCTCGCCGGCATAGGTGCTTATATCGGCAATGGCATCTTGGCTGGAGCTTGCAAGTTTGCGCACCTTTTTACCAAATATCATCATAGGAACAAGTACCAACGGCACACAAGCAACAACCACTAAAGTAAGTTTTAAATTAGTAAACAACAGCATAGCAAGTCCACCAACCAGCATAAGTACACTGCGCAACGCCATAGAAAATGATGAACCAATAATTGATTGCAGTAATGTTGTGTCGGTTGTTAAACGCGACATAAGCTCGCCACTGCGGTTTTCTTCAAAGTAGCTTGGGTGCAAAGTAACAATGCGATTAAACACGGCTTTGCGAATATCGTTACTGACTCGCTCGCCAATCCACGACATTAAATAAAAGCGGCTAAAGGTGCCTACAGCCAATAAACTAATTAAACCAATAAGCACCAATACAGCTTGTTGTAGCTGATCTTTAGAGCCAGCTATAAAGCCATGATCTATGACAAACTTAACCCCTTGCCCTAAGGATAAGTTAACACCTGCTGTTACTAACAGGGCAGCAAGCGCCGCTACTACCATCCATTTATACGGTTTAATAAAAGCAAAAATAGGTAATAAACTACTAAAAGCGGCTTTTTCGGGCTTAGGGCTTGTTTTTGACATAGTGGATTCTTTTTAAAGGTTAAGGTATAGATATGGCACTAAGATAATAAAAATCAATACTATTAAATATTAGCCAATAAGGAAACGTTATGACTACTGCAACCGTAAGTGGAGAATTTAATGTAAATCTAGCCCCAATTGAAGGTTACGCAAGCGGCCAAAACGGCGTTAATTTAGGGCGTATGTCGATAGATAAAACATTTAAAGGTAGCTTAAATGCCACCAGCCAAGGCGAAATGCTAAGCGCCATGACACCCACACAAGGCAGTGCCGGTTATGTTGCCATAGAGCAAGTAATAGGCGAGCTTGACGGCAAAAAAGGCAGTTTTGTACTGCAGCATTTTGGCACTATGGATAAAGGCCAAGACAGCCTAATTTTAAATGTAATTCCCGACTCAGGCACTAATGAGCTAGAAGGGTTAACGGGCAGTATGAAAATACGTATTGAGCAAGGGATTCACTACTACGATTTTGAATACACGTTATAAGATACACAAGGATTAAAATGCAAAAAGTAATCGAATTTAGAAAGACCCGTTTTTTGGGTGGGGTAGATATAGTCGCACTGAATGACCGCATACAGGAATTAAACCAAGATGGCTGGAAAGTAATAAACGCAGTGCCATTGACAGGCTTTTATGGCCAAGTGCATGGTTATACTTTGTTTATTGAAACTGACGAGCTTTAAATGACATTTACAGTATGGTTAAGCCTAGCGGCTATTTGTATGATGGGCGCAATGTCGCCAGGACCAAGTTTAGCGGTGGTTTTAAAGCACTCACTTAACGGCAGTATGAAAAACGGTATGCTTGCCGCGCTCAGTCATGGTACTGGCGTTGGCTTGTATGCTGGTGCATCGTTATTAGGGTTAGGCGCTTTAATGACGCAGTTTCCAACTGTTTATCAAATACTCGTGTATTTAGGCGCAGCCTATTTGGCGTATTTAGGTATAAAAATATTGCTAGCAAAACCCAGCAATAACGAACTTGAAGTACAAAAAAGTGAGGTAAGTGCAGCTAAAGCATTACAAGATGGTTTTGCCATTGCTTTTTTGAACCCCAAACTCGCTATTTTCTTTTTAGCCTTGTTCTCACAGTTTATAGACCCTCAGGCACTTACTTTAAGTGTGGGCATGATTATGTGTTTAACGGTGTTTGTCATTGATACCGGCTGGTATTTGCTGGTGGCATTATTGACCGAGGTTTCTAAAACCCGCTTTGGCTTTACTAAGCAAAACCCATGGCTTGATAAAATACTGGGTGTTGTGTTTATTGCTCTTGCTATAAAAGTTGTTATTAGCTTGTAAGATTGAGTAGAGATTATTGAAGCTTGCAGAGTGTATTTTTAGTTATATAGATAAAGGATTAAAACAATGACAAAACATATTTTAAAAAGTGCATCTTTCGACCCGAAGGTTCAGCAATACTGGATGCTAATGGCCGCTTTTTTTAGTGTACTAGCGCTGGTGACTATTCCGTTGTTACCCATTGTCTTGGCGATTGTATGGCTAGTGGGCGGGCGAATACTCGCAGCTATGTCTGCTGACTTATTACCACAAAAATTGGTAGTTAAACGTGGCATATTATTTAAAGAAGAAAAATCTATTCCGCTTGAAAAAATAACAGATGTAGGGTTAAGCCAAGGGCCGCTCATGCGAATTTTTGGATTATATCGTTTAAGCTTTGAAACAGCTGGGCAGTCAGGAAATGGTGCTTTAGTGTCTTTGCTTGGTGTAGTTAATGCGAGTGAGTTTAGAGAGGCGATACTTGAGCAAAAAGATGTATTGGCAAACCAAGGTAAAGCGTCGCAGCAGGCAACAGAGCAAAGTGAGAAAGAGCTACTGAGATCACTTACTTATAGTGTTAAAAATATTGAGCAGATGCTACTTGTTTTACTTGATGAAAGGCAGCAAAAGTAGCCTGTTTTAAAATTGTAAAGCTTATAAGGGTATTTTTATGAATACGGAAATAGAAAATATATTTAATAATTATCCTGAGATAGCAAAAAGTAAGCTTATAAAATTACGAGAGTTAATTTATACCGTAGCACAAGAGCAAAACTTAGGAGCTGTTGAAGAGTCTTTAAAGTGGGGAGAGCCAAGTTATAACACAATAAATGGCAGCCCCATTCGCGTAGGCTTTAAGGGCTCCTCGTGTTATTTGTTTTTTCATTGCCAATCAAAGCTAGTAAGCACATTTAGAGAGTTGTATTCCCACACTCTCACTTTCGAAGGTAACCGGGCAATTGTATTAAATAGTGAAAAGCCATTACCAGAATACCCAGTTAAAGAGCGTATTAAATTAGCACTGACTTATCACAAAGTTAAACGCCTACCTTTACTAGGCGCATCATTATAAGTATTCAGTTGATGTTTAAAACACACTACATATTTGGTTTGCGTCACAGGTAATAACGGTTACGTTTTCATAACCCACACGCGTTAACGCTTCTGCTCCCAACGTTGCGCGCGCACCACTTGCGCAGTGCACGTAAATAGGGCGAGCTGCGTCTTTTTCTATTTCCATCAGTTTCATCTCGAGTAATCCACGCGGAATATTTATAGCGCCAGTAGCTGCTTTTGTAGCGTGCTCTGCAGGTTCTCGTACATCAATAAGTAAACCCTTATTTTGTTCAAGTTCGAGTTTCGCTTGCGCTGCGTCAATACGGCGTTGGTTAGGTGTGATAATTTTTAGTAAATCAGGGATTGATGTAAGCATTAGTTTGTAAATCCTCTTTTTCTTAAAAAAGACATTAATGAGTGCTACTTGGTATAAGTAGGTTAATTGAGTTAATACTTATAAATAACGTTAAAAACTGAAAGTTACTTTATATAAAGTAACTTAATAGTGCGGATACTGCTACAGCACTTCCGCCGATTAATAAAACGGCATCGTTAATTTTGTGATTACCTTAATATTAGTAAAGTCTAATGTTAATTATATTAGAACCTACTAATGTAAAAGTCTATACTTAAAAAGGTATCAAAAAGAGAAATAATAAAAATGAATATTGAACAACTAGCTGTCAACGCAGAGCAAGCCGAACAGTTTTTAAAATTAATGGCTAACAAAAATCGCTTAATGATTTTATGTAGTTTATTACAAGGTGAGCAAAGTGTAGGTGAGCTAAATAAAAATGTACCTTTAGCACAGTCAGCGTTATCTCAGCATTTAGCAAGTTTACGCAAGGCAGATATGGTTGCTACTCGCAGAGAAGGGCACACTATTTATTACTCATTGATCGATCCAAAAGTTGAGTCGATCATTGCTTTGCTATATGAGTGGTTTTGCCGACAAGAAAATACTAAATAAACGTAGCTATTTCATCGAGTGATTTTTTATCCAGTGCATGAGCAGGTATTGTTGCATCATCACTTGGGTAGCCTGTAATAAGTAGCATGTATGGGCGTTCGTTATCTTTATCGCGATTACATATGTCGGTTAAAAAACTCATTGGCTTTGGAGTATGAGTAAGGGTTGCCAAACCACTGCGGTGCAAAGCTTGAATTAAAAAGCCGGTAGCTAAGCCAACAGACTCATGCACATAATAATTCGTATTTTTATCATCGCTGCTTACGCCGCCCTTTTTTTGACTAAATACAGCTATAAGCCAAGGTGCATGCTCTAAATAAGGTTTATTGGCGTCGGTACCTAACGGTTTTAGCGCATCTAACCATTCTTCACCTGCTCTGCCTTCGTAAAAAGAACGCTCTAATTTTTCTGCGGCTTCTCTTATTTGTTTTTTTACATCGCTACTGTTTATAGCCACAAAATGCCAAGGCTGATGATTCGCTCCACTTGGTGCTGTGCCAGCTGCTTTTATACATGCTTCAATAATATTTTTTGGTACTGGGCGATCGCTAAAGCTGCGAATGCTATGGCGGCGTTGGCTGGTTTGTAAAAACTCGTTAGCACGATTTAGCATTTCTTCATGTGGATATTCTATAAAGTCATTTAACGGCTGGCTTTGGTGATCTTGCATGGCTTTTCGTTTCTTATAAAAAGTATATGTGGTTTTTATACCGAGTGAATACAGTGCAGGCAAGTGTTATGAGTTTAAATTATGTTTATTTGTTGTTACAAATTTAACCAGCAAGTAACTTATGTTCCTATTTTCCTTGTGGTATAAAACATTATAAAAATAATTACTCATATTCAAGGAAGTAAAAATGCTATCAATAACAGGGTTATCTAAAACCTACGATAATGGCGTACATGCACTACAAGGTGTTGATTTATCTATCGGCAAAGGGATGTTTGGATTACTTGGGCCAAATGGCGCAGGTAAATCATCGCTAATGCGTACCATTGCAACACTGCAGTCGGCTGATTCGGGTTCAATCACTTTTGATGGTATTGATGTTTTTAAAGACCCACAGGCTCTGCGCCAACGTTTGGGTTATCTACCGCAAGATTTTGGTGTGTACCCGCGTGTTAGTGCTTACGACTTACTGGACCATATGGCTGTTTTAAAGGGAATTCATAATAAAGCAGAGCGTAAAGAGTCGGTTGAAGGATTACTTGCACATACTAATTTATATCAACATCGCTCAAAAGCGGTAAGTGGCTTTTCGGGCGGTATGCGCCAGCGTTTTGGTATTGCACAAGCCTTACTAGGCGACCCCGACTTACTTATCGTTGATGAACCTACCGCAGGGCTAGATCCTGAAGAGCGAAATCGCTTTCATAACTTGTTAGTAAGCTTAGGCGAGCAAAAAGTCGTTATATTATCGACCCACATTGTTGAAGATGTAGCAGAGCTTTGCCCAAACATGGCGGTGCTGGCAGGCGGTAAAATACTATTAGAGGGCAATCCAATTGCCCTTACCGATAAACTCCAAGGCCAAATTTGGCGCAAAGCCATGAGCCAAGAAGAAGCGCTAGAGCTTGAACCGCAGCTGCCTGTTATTTCAAAACGCTTATTTGCTGGGCAAACCATATTACATGTATTAGCCAATGAAGCCCCTGAAGGTTTTGAGCTCAGCAGTGCAAACCTAGAAGATGTGTATTTTTCTACGTTGCTTAATCATCGTAACAGCCAAGTAGCATAAGGGGGCGCTATGTTTTTTAATATGCTAGCGTTTGAGCTGCGCTATTTTATGCGTCAGCCTTCGTTTTATGTGACCTCATTAATATTCTTTTTTATGGCGTTTTTTATAAGCTCCAGTAGTAAGTTTCCGTTAGGTGGGGCTAATGTTCATATGAACTCGCCTTATACCATTATGGTTTTAACGGTTACCTTTTGTACGCTTGCTATGTTTTTAGTGGTTAACTTTGTTGCAAGCTCAGCGATTCGCAACAGCGAGACCAAAATGGATGAGCTGGTGTTTAGTAAGCCCGTTAACCCGCTTGCTTATCAATCAGGGCGTTTTTTTGGTTCTTACTTAGTTGTACTTATTGTGTTTTTAAGCGTGCCACTAGGCGTATTTTTGGGATCTCAATTTGGCTTGTTGGTTGGCTGGCTCGATAGCGAGCTAGTAGGCCCCAATAAGTTTATATATTACGCAGCGCCTTTTTTATATTTAGCAGTGCCAAGCTTATTGGTCCTCAGTGCTATTTTTAATAGTGTGGCGGTCTATTTTAAAACCATGATGGCGGTATATGTAACGGCCGTGGTGGTTTATATAACCTACCAATTGGCGAGTATCTATTTTGACGATTTAGCGTTTAGAAATATTGTTGTTTACGCAGACCCATTTGGCACAGGGTCGTTAATTGACTTAACCCGTTACTGGACTGTAAGTGATAAAAATACTGAAGTGTTAACGCTTTCGGGCGATTTTTTAATTAACCGTATTTTATGGGTAGCAATAAGTTTAGCGATGTTTTTTGGCCTCGGAAAGTTAGGTAATCGCGTAGTCACTAAAAAACAGAAAAAGCAATTTGCTGTCTCAACGTTTGTAAAAAACAAACAAGCAGCACTTATTAGCAGCGCTAAAAATTACAAGTCAAAAGGGGTAAATACGAAATCGCAATTAGTAATGCGCAGCTTATTTGAACTTAAGCAAGTTATATTAAGTGCCCCTTTTATGATTTTAGCGGGTGTCAGTATTACTATGTTACTCGCACCACTTTTTGCACCTATTGGCGCATATGGCACAACGGATTGGCCGCTCACACAAAACATGGTGGGCATTATTCAAAACTCCTCCGCTTTGTTTATGTTTATCATTATTGCTTATTACAGCGCAGAGCTGGTTTGGCGAGAACGCCAAAGTGGTATGGGTGATATTGTTGACAGTTTCCCGGTGCATAACAGTGTGTTTTGGGTATCTAAAATTATTGCGTTAATCACTGCAGTTTGTGGCCTTTATTTAGTAGGCATGATGTTTACCATTGCAGTGCAGCTATTTAAGGGGCAATTTAACCTAGAGCTTGGTCAGTACTTATTTAGGTTGGGTTACCTTACATTACTGCCTTTAATTATGATGGCTATATTGGCGTTCTTTTTACAAATAATTAGCCCTAATAAATACATAGGTATGGGTTTATTTATTCTGTATTACATTGCTCAAATGGTAATGGGTGCTTACGGGTTTGAGCATCATATGTATCATTTTTCTCAAAGCAGTAGCGTACCGTATTCTGATATAAATGGTTATGGACATTTTTTACAAGGCGCGCATTGGTATACCCTATATTGGGGGGCATTGAGTGTGTTTTTAGCTATTGTAGGGTTTGCTTTATGGCATCGCGGCCCGTCGCAATCATTGCGTACTCGTTTATCTTTAGTGCGTTACAATATGTCTTTAAAAGGCCAGATTGCAGCCGTTATAAGTTTATTGGTATTTGTGGGCGCGGGTTATAACATTTATTACAACACCCGTGTAATCAACGAGTTTGTAACAAGTGATGATAACGAAGCGCTACAAGTAAGGTATGAGCAAGAGTTTTCACAATACAAAGACTTGCCACTGCCTATAATAACTGATGTTGACTTACACATTGATATTTATCCTAAAAAGCGTGCTTTAAATGCCGTGGCTAAAATTAAGTTTACCAATACCGCAAACGAGCCAATAACCCGTGTGTTAATCAACGAGCCTAGCCAATCTAAAAGCTGGGATGTAAAAATGGCGGGCGGAAAAATAGTAGAGCGTTTAACCGATTTTGGCATGGTATGGTTTGAGTTTGAACAACCGCTAATGCCCAATGAAGTACGAGAAGGCGAGCTCTCAGTTTCTCGTGAACACGACGGTTTTGTTGATAGAAGATCTGATACTCAACTCGTGCACAACGGTACATTTGTAAATAATGGAGAATTATTACCAAATTTTGGTTATCAAAAGTATTTTCAAATTGCCGATAAGTATGAGCGCCGCAAGCACGATTTACCTGAACTTGAGCGCGCACATAAACTAGAAGACAGCCGCTATTATACGCAAAATGAGTTTGGGCCTGCTAATGGATTTATAAACTACAAGGCAACCGTAACCACCGATGAGTCACAATTTGCGATTACTCCAGGTTACTTAAAAAATGAGAGTGTAAAAGATGGACGCCGCACCTTTGTTTATGAAATGGATGCTCCAATTATAAATTTTTACTCTGTGCTTTCGGCAGAGCTTGAAAGTAAAAAGGTTGAGCATAATGGGGTAAATATTGAGGTGTACTACCACAAAGATCATGCATGGAATGTTGACCGCATGATTGAGTCAGTTCAAGACTCAATAGATTACTACACGCAAGCCTTTGGCCCGTATCAGCATAGACAGCTTCGTATTATTGAGTTTCCTAAGTATCGCTCGTTTGCGCAAAGTTTTGCCAATACGGTACCTTACTCAGAAAGTATGGGCTTTATTACAGACTTAAGAGATGAGAGTAAAGTTGACTACCCTTACTATGTAACCGCACATGAAGTTGCACACCAATGGTGGGGGCATCAAGTATCGGGGGCTAATGTAGAGGGCAGTGCTGTTATTTCTGAAACACTTTCCCAGTACAGTGCGCTTATGGTGCTAAAAAAACGCTTTGGCGCCGAGAAACTTCGTAAATTCTTAAAGTACGAGTTAGATAAATACTTAATGGGCCGTACTGGCGAAGCCTTTGAAGAAATGCCACTATATAAAACGCAGGCTCAACAATACCTTCATTACAATAAAGGCTCAGTTGCGATGATGGCGATTTATGATCGTTTAGGTGAAGTACGCTTAAATGCAGCACTTAAAGCGTTTTTGAATGAGTTTAAATATCAATCAACGCCATATCCAACCACAATTGATTTACTTAGTTATTTAAAGCGAGATGCAACACAAGCTGAACAACGTTTTATTGATGATCAGTTTAAATATATAACGCTTTATGAGCTTGAAATGAAAGAAGTGTCGGTTACAGATGATGTTGATGGCGAAGGTTTTTATACAGTAACACTGAGCGTTGAAGCAACTAAGCAGCATGCCGATGGACAAGGTGAAGAAACTGAGCAGCCGCTCGATGAGCTAATTGATATTGCATTATTTAGCGACGACCCTGAAAACTTACTCGCTGAAGACTTTGTTATTTACTCGCAAAAGCATCAAATAGTATCTGGTACCAATACTATTGAGCTAAAAGTAAAAGAAAAACCATTATTTGCAGGGGTTGATCCTTACATTAAGCTGGTCGACAAAGACAGTAAAAACAACTTAGCTAAGTTTTAAAGTCTATTTATTTACTAACCACTTAAACTGACTACTTTAAAGGCCGCATTTATGCGGCCTTTATGTGTAATAAACTGTATAAAACTTCATAGCGTTTCTACATATTCCCCACAGCTTTTTACGCTAATATTTTATGTTCTCTTATAAAGTTACCTTACTGGTATTTAGTTTATAAGGAAGAGTATGAAACCATTAATTATAGGGGCGATAGCATTAAGCCTCAGTGCTTGTTCTGCGGTAACCATTCAGCCACGGGCAACAGCAAAAATAACGAGCCAAGCTAATTACGAAGATAGCCGCCCATTTTATTTATGGGGATTAGTGGGTGAGCAGCGGGTAGACGTAAAACAAATATGTTCAAATACACCGGTTATTCAAATGCAGTCACAGCAAACGTTTAGTGATGGAGCGCTGAGTTTAATTACGCTTGGAATATACTCGCCTCATACCATTAAAGTGTGGTGCCAAGAGCAAGTACTAGGGGAGGCATTATGAGCATCAAGCTATTTGCAGCCGGTTGCACACTGATTATTTTAACGGGGTGTACAAATATTTACTTTGATAACGGTATGCAGAGCAAAGTAAGCAATAAGACGCTAAAAAGTTCACAGTGGCATCATAATTTTGCACTTGCGTTGTACGAGGGATCAGAGCCGTTAGATTTAACAAAACATTGCCCACAAGGGGAGTGGCAAAGCGTTCATACGTATAAATCGTTTACTAATGGTTTAGCTGAGGTGGTTGTGAATCAAATTGGCCCAGCTTGGTACCCTAAAACAGTAGAAGTACAATGTAATAAGGTACCATTTAAAGCTGAGTAATTATTATCACTATCACTCGTAACGTAGTGCATCTATAGGGTTTAGTCTTGCTGCTTTAATTGCGGGGGCTAAACCAAATATAATTCCAATCATTGATGTAAATCCGAACGATAGTATTACAGCCCATGCTGGTATATATGCATCAGGCATACTCGGGACTAAGAATGAAATTAGCCCTGCGGCGCCATACCCTATAATGAGTCCTATTAAGCCACCAAAGAGTGAAAGCACAACGGCTTCAACTAAAAACTGCAGCATAATAAAGCCAGGCGTTGCGCCTAGTGCTTTTAATGTACCAATAACGCGTGTGCGTTCAGTTACCGACACGAGCATTATATTCATAACACCAATACCGCCAACGAGTAAGCTAATGCCAACAATACCTGCAGTAATAGCGGTAGCACTGCTGGTAAATTTATCTATTTGAGCACGAGATTTTTCAGCGGTTTCAAATTCAAAGTCGTTTTCATCTTTCTCTTTTAGTTTATGTAGTTGGCGTAATACACGGGTTATTTTTGCAAGCACTTGTTCTTCGTTAGTACCTTCATTTAACCTAAACATAATTTGCACATTAGTTTGTGTACTTCCGCCTTCTAAAGCACTCATAGTACTAATTGGAATATTAATGTAATCGTCTTGGTCAAAACCAAATAAGCTACCTTGTTTTTCAGCAACACCAATAATCCTAAACCATTCACCACCTAGTTTTATATATTCACCTACTGGGTTTTCAGGAAGGTTTAGCTTTTCTATGATTGAAGGGCCGATAAATGCGACTCTTCTACGTTTATCATCATCTTCGGCACGAATAAAGCGGCCAAGTTCAGGGTAAGTACGATACGCTTTTTGATAGTCTTGCTCAGTACCTATTACACGCGATGAATGGCTTTTATTTCCATACTCAGCCCCTCCCGAAAAACGCCAGGTAAACATTAGGGCAGTTAGCGTTTCAGCTTCTTTTATACGCGACTTTAAAGCTAAAAAATCGTCGTAGGTAAGCTTGGCATTTTTACCAACCATTTCGAGTTCAATACTGGTGTAAGGCTTTATTGTTGTTACATCTGGCGACATATCAGCAAGTTGATCGTTTATTTGCTTTGTAAAACCCTGCATTACTGCAACGACAGTAACTACGGCGGCAACACCAATAATAATGCCCAAACAGGTCAGTGCGCTGCGCATTGCATTAGCTTTAATCGCTGAAAAAGCCGCTTTAGTGCCTTCCATTATGGCAATAGCTGATTTAAACATGCTGCTTGATTCCTTCATCTTTAGTTACATCACTTACCACTTTACCGTCCACTAAACGAATCACGCGTTGGCAATGATCGGCAATTTCTTGCTCATGTGTTACTAAAATAATAGTGTGACCTTCGTTATGCAGCTCATCAAACAAATCCATAATTTCGCGGGTCGTTTTACTATCAAGATTACCTGTGGGTTCATCTCCTAATAATATATGTGGTTTTGTGACTAAAGCGCGGGCAATAGCAACACGTTGACGTTGCCCGCCCGATAGCTGGCTAGATAAATGATTAACTTTATCACCGAGACCTACCCGCTTTAGTGCTTCTAGAGCTTGTTGCTTGCGTTGTTTACTAGGAATAAAGCGATATACTAAAGGCTGCATTACATTTTCTAGTGCGGTTGCACGTGGTATTAAGTTAAAGCTTTGAAATATAAACCCGACACTTTCATTACGCTGATGAGCAAGCTCTGTCTCGGTCATACTTTTTACTAGTTTATCTTTTAAGTAGTATTCGCCACTGCTGGGTGTATCTAAACAGCCTAATAAGTTCATCAAGGTCGACTTGCCTGAACCAGAAGGTCCTATAATCGCCACGTATTCGTTTTGCATTATATGTACGTTTACATCATCAAGTGCCTTAAATACCTCTGAGCCCATTTTGTATTGTTTATTAATATGCTCTAGCTTGATTACCGCAGACATTAGGCTTCTTCCTTGTCTGCATCTGATTTAAGTTTTACCACATCACCTTCAGTCAGAAGACTTACTGGGCGCGCAGGGCCAATAACTATTTTGTCGCCCTCATTTAAGCCGTCAGTAATGGCTTGCTCTATATCAGATGATATTCCAACAGTTACGGCAATTTTGCTAACGGTGTTATCACTATTTAGTCGCCATACAAATGTTTTATCGTCTTCTTTTTGGATTGCTTCTATTGGAAGTTTTAAACCGTTTTCGGCAATGCTTGTTGCGATCTCTGCTCTACAACTCATTCCTGCATATAGCTGGCGCTCAGTAGTGTCGAGTAATACTTTTACTTTAAACGATAAACCTTGAGAGCCGGCTTGGTTTTTAGCTGAAGTACCAATATTGATTACTGTGCCACTAAATGGTTTATTAGGGTATGCAGCCGCATAAATATTCGCTTTTTGGTTAAGCTTAATACTCGCAATGTCGGTTTCATCCACACGTAGCTCGGCTAAAATAGCACTTGGGTCGGCTACTAGCATTAAATCAGAGCCAATAATATTAGTAGTACCGGCTATAACGGTTTCACCTTCTTTAATATTTACAGATGCAAGCAAGCCGCTCATTGGAGCTCTAAATACACTTTTACTTAAGCGATCTTGCGCAATTTGTAGTGACGCTTGTGCTTGGTTGTACGACTCTATTCGTGATTCAATATCGATTTTAGCTAGATCGCGTGCGCTTTCAATGTTCTCGTAGCTCTCTTGATTACCTAAACCGACATCATATAAGTCTTTTTGTCTTTTAAGTTGGCGCTCTAGGTTAGCAAGGCGTGTTTTATTGTGTTTAATTTCAATTTCTGTGGCGCGAAGGATTGCTTTACTACGGGAAACTTCTGATTCAAAAGCAGTTGTATCAAGGCGCATTAACATATCGCCTTGTTTAACTCCTTGGCCTTCTTGAACAAATATTTTATCTACTCGGCCTGTCACTTCAGAGCGTAATTGCACTTGTGTATTAAAAACTAAATTACCTGAAGCCATTATTGAGTCAGCAATGTCGCCAAGCTCTACTTGAGCAATATTTACTTCGGCTTGTTTTTCATCGCCAGAAATTTGCTTTGACACAATTAGGGCTATAAATGCGCCTACAGCGAGTGTGATGATTATTGCTTTTTTCATTTTATCTATCCGTGAATTAAGTAATGTGGAGCTAGTATCTACCTCCACTTAAGAGTTAACTTGCTGCAATGATTGCCCAAATACCAAAAATAATAATTGAAGGAAGAGCAGAGAATAGGAGTGCTTTGTTAGTTGAAAAATTAGTCCAGCATTTTAAGCCGATCATTCCCAGCGCAATGCTCCAAAAGCTAAATAAGTTTATTGATTCTAATAAGCTATAAAAAGGATGGCCAATTTCAAGTCCTATTATTAATTGGTTAATAGATGCGTAGCTATATACGGCTTGTTGAGATATTTGATCTGTACTTGCACTTAGTACAAGAGCAATTGTTCCTAGGCTTGAAATAACAACTGGCATCATTGTCCAGGTAGCGAATCCATACCAAGCTCCGTAGCTATGTTCTGATTCAGGATCTTGTTTAGCCACAAGCATATAATAAAGTGCCATTAATGCATTCATGATAGCCAGCGCAATTACGCCGCCAAACAAACCAAACCATATTTGGCCTTCTGCATTTTGCTCTATACTTTGGCGAATCATTTTTTGCTCGCCAATCGTCGCATCAATAGTTGATGCTGCTACTTGCTCATTAATCAAAAACTGCATATCAACAGTGGAATAAAAAATATAAATACTCGCCATTGAAACTAAAGACATGACTATAAAAGCAAGCCATGACCAACCTTTGGCGTGTTCAACACCATTGAAAGCTTTACTAGGACTTATATAAATATCGAGTAGGGCGCTAAACGCGTTAGGTGATTTCATTATTATTCCTTTATACCTATTTTATGGCTAGGCAGTTATAAATGCCCAGTGACTAGGTAATAGAATAAAGGAAAATGTATGTATTGTTTTCATTCAATTGTAACGTTTTGTTAACAGGTGTGAGGGGTCTTGTTCAAAAACGAGAAAAGGGCCAAAAGGCCCTTCGTGTCGCAGCAAGTAACACATTCTTTCTTATAAATTAAAGTCTACAGAATAAGCAACGTAAGCTTTAATATCTGAGTCATCCATATCTGTATCAGATAAACCAAAAGTGAAACCATCTTTCGAAATTGATACACCGTAATCTAAGATATTATCATCGCCAATAAAGTCACCAGAGTAGTGGCCTAAGTGAAGTGCCATTTCAGTGCCGTTACTGCCAATAGCAAAACCGTAGTCAGCTGTCAGGTAAAGTGAATCACCAAAGTCTGTACCATCACCACTTGCAGCTGATGTTGCAAGTACTGAAGCACCAAATGTAAAGCCTTCAACACTGATGCTACCGTAAATTTCAGAAAAATCTGCGTCAGCTTCAGAAGCTGCATCTGGGTAAGCGTAATAAATATAGCCAACATCATAGCTAACGCTTTCGTTAATGTCGCCACCAAAGCCTGCATATAAATCAAGCTCATAGGTCATTTCATCTGCCCACGATGCATTTGAAGCCCAAGTACCTGCATAAAAGCCCGATTCATTAGCGTAATCAATACCGCCTGAAATAGCTGCATCGCCCCCAGTTTGCTCTTGACCACGCCATAAGTAGTTTGATGTTGCCGCTGCGTTTGCTGTTACTTCAGCATGTACGGCTGTTGACGTTAAAGATGTTGCGCCCATTAATGCTATAGCACTTATAGCGATGGTTTTTTTTAGTTTTAGCATGTCCATTTCCCGTTATATGATTTTTGCTCGCCAAGGTTTTTATTATGTATTCGGAACCTTTAGGCTGACGGCTTTTTATTGTTTAACTAACGAGATAATTGCACTGTATGTGCCAGCTTCATTATTTTTTATTAAAAATTATTTTTATACATTAAAAACATGAGCTTGTATTTTATAGATTGAGAAGAGATATGGTATGTAGGAAGATGTTGCGCACACTGCTGGTGCATAAATTAACCTAGCCGCACCATAAAAGTACGGCTAAATTAGAAGTTTTTAGCCAAATATAGTGCGCATAAGGCTAATTGTTTCGTTTACACTACGACCTTTTTGAACTTCACTCACAATTGAATCGCGCTTACTGCGAATGTGCTCAGGAATATCGTCAGCAGCAAGTGCGCGGTCTACTAAAATTTCTGCAGACTCTTTACCTCTACGCTGAGTTTTACCTGTCGTAGTTGTAGTTCGTTTAGGCTTACTTAACAGTTTGATGTAGTTAGAGTTATCTGGTGTTTTAGCATCAGCATAGTGAAAGAAACATGGGATTAGTGCTTTAATAGCAACTAATTGTTCTTCTAACTCATTACTAGGTTTAGCCATTTTGTACCATGACATAGCTTGAATACCTTTTACAATATCTTGCCAGTAACGCTCAAAATCACTATTTTTTAGTTTAGAAACACCAAGGGCACCGCATAATGCATCTAATCGATTGTTTGTGATCGGAGTAAATATATCAGGGCGACGCATTGCAAGTAGTCGTGTTGCAGGCGCAAGTGTTGGTTTTTCATTATTGTCGGTGAATATTTTTGAATAAGCAGCAACAAATTGTTGATATTCGTATTGAGTAATGTCACCTTCTAGTGGAATATTTACTAGTGCATCGTCAAAGGCACCTGGTAAATCGCTAAGCATTTGATGAAAGCTCTTCGCACTTTTTGTTGATGCAAACCATTCAACGTCAAAGTTATATGTGCTTGGATCAAGTGATGCCATGTGCTTACCGCTAAACGCAAGTAAGTCTTCAGGAATCATATCTTTAAGAGATTGTTCACGAATGCTCTTAATGTAGTCTACTAAGCGAAGCTGTTCATCAAGAGCAATAACGTCTTTGTGTTGTTCTACAAATACACTTACTACAGGCCACGGAGCAATACGTAAAGTTTTAACCTGTAAAAAGCTGATAGCTGAAATAAGCTGATCGTGTAGCTTCTTAAGTACTGGTAATTGCTGCGGCTCTAGTAAATCGTAGTTCATACGATCTCTGCTTGCACTTAGCAATTCGTAACACCAAGGTAAAAAATCATCAGGGTGGTTTTCTACTTTCACGGCCATAAGGTTAAGGCTTAATTCTGAAGATTGCTTCAGAATGTTCTGATAGATTTGATTTTCTTGTTCGCCTAGCGTCATTTTTGACGGTGAAATTAGCAGTTTTTTCATGCCTTGTAGAATCTCCGGTTTAGATATATATTTTTTTGCTGGTCTATTTTAGCGCAATTACGCTAATAACAACAGCGCTGTCCTCCATACGTTGTAATTGAAGTAGCTAAATCGGTGTTTTTGCTAATAGAATGAGACTAACGCTTTAACATGTATTAATCATTTTTATCTAGTACAAAGAGACTTTCAACTGAGGTATTAAAATGCTTTGCTATTTTTAGAGCAATTATTACCGAAGGGGTAAATCGTGCCGTTTCTACTGTACTAATAGTCTTACGTGAAACCGCAATTAGATCAGCCAAGTCTTGTTGAGAAAGGCCTGCTTCTTTGCGGTATTTTGCAATTTTATTTTGCACTTTTGCTCCTAATCTTTGCTTTGCCAAAGAATTGATACGCCGTATATTAAACTCATTACAGCAAGGTAAAATGTAGCCATCATGCTGTGAGATACTTCTAAAGCAAGAGTATCGGAGAGTAAGTACACGCCACCCATACTAAAAAGTAAGCCAAGCACGACATGTTTATAGGCAATAGTGTCGATGGTATTTAAATACTCATCTTTATATGTAAGGTGGTATTTCATTCTCCATGTAAACCCGCCTCTGATCACAAACATAAAGAATGAACCTAAAAAAGCAGCAGTTCCTAAAAACAATAGTGGGGCTGATGTTTGATTAAGCATTGGGTAAACACTAATGATTAATAAAGTGACCCCCATGAATAATGAAAACCATGCATTTTGGCCCATAAATTTTTCTTCACTTTTAATATCGTAATTAGACATAGCTCATTTCCTTTTAAAATTTTTACAATATGTAACCTGTAGGTATCAATGTAACCTTAAGGTTTCATTGGGTCAATATTTATTTGTAACCTAAAGGTATCAAAATGTTTCAGGGGCGATTCAGGATGGGAATGTAATATCTAATAAAAAGCTTTTTTATCAGAACGACAATGATTTTAAGGCTAACACTCGCTATGATAAGAACATTATTTGCACGTTTGAAAGGACGATCATGAAAACCTTACTTAAAATTGTAGGTGTAATACTTTTACTATGTATAGCACTAATTGTTGCCGCACCGTTTTTAATCCCTACTGATACTATTTTTAACAAAGTTTCAGAACAGGTAGAACAAACAACTGGGCGCACTCTTACTATTAAAGGTGATAAAACACTTAGCGTATTCCCTGCATTAAAGTTAGAACTTAACGACGTGCATTTTGCAAATATGGAATCAGGTTCGCGCGCCGATATGGCGAGTATGAAACAGCTTGCTGTACACATACCTTGGTTTTCATTATTTGGTGGTGAGTTTAAATTAGATAAGTTTGTTATAAACGAACCAAATATCCTATTAGAAACCGACAAAAATGGTAAAGCCAATTGGCAGTTGTTTGATGCAGTTGCAGAGCAACCAAAAGAGCAGAGCCAATCAGGTGAAGCGATAAAGCTTCCAGATAACTTTGATATTGAGTTAGGTGAGGTTGCTATTTATGGCGGCACATTTACTTATCTAGATGGTCAAACAGGTGCCAAACAACAAATTAGCGATTTAGAACTCGCTATTTTACTTCCTTCACTTCGTAAAACATTAGAAGTAAAAGGGGGTATTACTTATATGAAAGAGCGTTTTGATCTTGATATAAAATTAGATACTCCTGCTAAAGCAATTGAAGGTGCTACTTTTAATGTTAAACAAACCTTAGATTCTCGTTTAGTTGATTTAACGTTCGAAGGGAGCATAGCTAAGCAAGGCCAAGATATTAAAGGTCAGTTAGCACTAAGCGGTGAGTCTGTTAAAAGTATTGCGAAATGGCAAGGTGTAGAGCTAGACGCTAAAGACAATGCATTTAACGGATTTAGTGTAAACGGTAAAATGCACCTACTAGGTGAGAAATTTAATCTAGAAGATTTAGTTGCGACGTTAGACGCATTAGAAATAAAAGGTAAGAGCGAGCTTAACCTAGGTAAGCGTTTAGCAGTAAATGCTGATATTGATTTAGGTATGCTTGACTTAAACCCGTATCTACCTGAAGCAGTGGCCAAACAAGAAGAGCCAGAAGAGCAAGAAGATAAACCTGCAGAGCCAATAGTATGGGATGACACTAAAATTGATTTAAGTGCATTAAATTCACTAGATGCAAATGTAGTGATTCGTTCAAGTGGATTAAAAGCCAATGATATTAAATTAGGCGCAAATCAATTTACTGTTGCTTTAAAAAATAGCGTTGCAAAACTAAGCCTAGATAGCTTTTCTGCTTATGAAGGGTCAGGTAAAGGCGTTATCAATGTAAACGCACAGCAAGTACCTTATAAAATATCAACTAACTTTGACTTAGCTGGAATAGATGCACAGCCTTTATTAACGGATGCGGCAGGTTTTGACAAGCTAATGGGTAAGGGGTCTTTAAATTGGAACCTAAGCACAACTGGCCAAAGTCAAAAGTCGTTTATTGGTGCGCTTAATGGAAAGCTTGGATTTGAGTTTGCTGATGGAGCTGTAAAAGGTGCAAATATAGCTGAGATGGTTCGTAAAGGTAAGGAACTCATTTCAGGTAACTTTGGTGCTGCATCTGAAGGGCTTGATACCGGATTTGAAGAATCTGAGCAAACAGATTTTTCAGCATTAACTGGAAGTTTTAACTTTACTAATGGCGTTGGCAAAAATACCGACCTATCACTTATCAGCCCACTTATTAGAATATCAGGTGAAGGCGACGTTGATTTACCGCAAACAACGGTCAACTATCGTTTGGTTACAGGTATAGTTGGATCTATCGAAGGTCAGGGAACTACCGATGACAGCACTGGCTTTAAAATACCACTACGTATAAAAGGGCCTTTCCATGATGTAGGTATAAAGCTAGATGTTGGTGATGCGCTCAAAGATGAAGCTAAGCAGAAGGTCGATGAGGCAAAAGAAAAAGCCAAAGACAAAGCAAAAGATAAAATTAAAGATAAATTAAAAGGTTTATTTGGTTAATTTATTACACTTTAAACAAACAAGGCACATTACAGGTGCCTTGTTTGTTTTGTAACCACCTGTAAAATAGCTACATAGCCGTAATTACTCAGCTTTAATTTCCCATCACTCCAAATTAATTAAAAAATAACCTATCGCTACCCCCTCAATGCTGGTACAATTGCCCGCCCTTAAGAGACAACTCGTTTGTTTTTGAGTGGGATTTAATCGAAATGTCTTGATTTTAAACAAATTTAAGACACGTTGTAATTACTACACCGGAGGTCATTAACATGATCCAAATGCAAACTCAGCTGGAAGTTGCTGATAACAGCGGCGCTCGCAAAGTGCAGTGTATAAAAGTCCTTGGTGGTTCTCACCGTCGCTACGCAGCGATTGGCGACATCATTAAAGTTTCTGTAAAAGAAGCTATTCCTCGCGGTAAAGTGAAGAAAGGTGATGTTAAAAACGCGGTAGTTGTGCGTACCAGAAAAGGTGTTCGCCGTCCAGATGGTTCTCTGATCCGTTTTGACAGCAACGCTGCTGTTATCTTAAATGATAACTTACAGCCAATTGGTACACGTATTTTCGGCCCTGTGACTCGCGAACTTCGTAATGATAAGTTCATGAAAATCGTTTCACTAGCCCCAGAAGTACTGTAAGGAGCCAATCATGGCAGCAAAAATACGTCGTGATGACGAAGTAATCGTACTAGCAGGTAAAGACAAAGGTAAGCGCGGAAAAGTGCTTTCAGTTGTTACTGAATCTGGTCGAATCTTTGTCGAAGGCATAAACTTGATCAAGAAACACCAAAAGCCGGTTCCACAATTGAACCAAGCTGGCGGCATTGTTGAGAAAGAAGCATCTATGGATGCATCAAACGTTGCGATCTTCAACTCGGAAACGAGTAAAGCTGATCGTGTAGGTTTCAAGATTGAAGATGGTAAGAAATTACGTATCTTTAAATCTACTGGTAAAACTATCTAATAGTTGGAGTAGAATGATGGCGAAACTGCATGAAGTATATAAAGACAAAGTAGTTGCTGAACTTCAAGAGAAGTTTGGTTTCAGCTCTGTCATGCAAGTCCCTCAGATCGAAAAGATCACATTGAATATGGGCGTGGGCGAAGCCCTAGCTGACAAGAAGATTTTAGATAACGCAGTAGCGGATCTAGCAGCAATCTCTGGTCAGAAACCTTTAATCACTAAAGCACGCAAATCTGTTGCTGGCTTTAAAGTGCGTGAAGGCTACCCGATTGGTTGTAAAGTAACCCTACGCGGCGAGCGTATGTGGGACTTTTTTGAGCGTTTGGTATCAATCGCTATCCCACGTATTCGTGACTTCCGTGGCGTAAGTGCAAAGTCTTTTGATGGACGTGGCAACTACAGCATGGGCGTACGTGAACAAATCATCTTCCCAGAAATCGATTACGATAAAGTAGACCGTGTACGTGGTATGGATATTACTATCACTACTTCTGCGAAATCTGATGAGGAAGGCCGTGCGTTGTTAGAAGCGTTTAACTTCCCATTTAAGAAATAAGGGTAGGGTTATGGCAAAGAATTCTATGAAAGCGCGCGAAGCAAAGCGCACAAAACTAGTTGCTCAGTACGCTGAAAAGCGCGCTGCACTAAAAGCTATCATCAGTGATGTTAACACATCTGAAGATGATCGTTGGGACGCGGTACTTAAGCTACAAGCTTTACCACGTGATTCTAGCCCTGCACGTCAACGTAATCGTTGTAACATTACGGGCCGCCCACATGGTTTCCTTCGCAAATTCGGCATGAGCCGTATTAAAGTTCGCGAAGCAGCTATGCGCGGTGAAATTCCTGGCCTTAAAAAGGCTAGCTGGTAATAGAATCATGGGAGTAAGACTATGAGCTTGCAAGATCCTATCGCGGATTTGTTCACACGAATTCGTAACGGTCAATCAGCGAAGAAAGTATCTGTAACGATGCCAACTTCAAAGCTGAAAGTAGCATTAGCTAAAGTACTAAAAGACGAAGGTTATATCGTAGATTTCGCTGTTAACGGCGAAACTAAACCTGAGCTTTCTATCGAGTTGAAGTACTTCGAAGGCAAAGCTGTAATTGAAAATATCCAGCGTGTAAGTCGCCCTGGTTTACGTATCTATAAGAAACGTGACCAATTACCTAAGGTAATGGGTGGTCTTGGTATCGCTATCGTATCAACTTCTAAAGGCCTAATGACAGACCGCGCAGCACGTAGTGCTGGTGTTGGTGGTGAAATCATTGGTTTTGTAGCTTAATCGGAGGGGAACTATGTCTCGCATAGCAAAGGCACCAATTACTGTTCCTGCCGGTGTAGAAGTTACATTAAAAGGCCAGGAAATCACAGTTAAAGGCAAAAACGGTGAACTTACTCGTACAATCAACAACGCTGTTGAAGTACAAGTAAATGACAACGTTATTACTACTTTACCTCGTGATGGCGTAGCAAATGCATGGGCACAAGCAGGTACTGCTCGCGCTCTAATCAACAACATGGTTGTTGGTACGCATGAAGGTTACGAGAAGAAACTTCAGTTAGTAGGCGTGGGTTACCGTGCTGCAGCGAAGGGTAAAACATTAGATTTAACTCTTGGCTTCTCACACCCAGTTAATTTCGCAGTTCCTGAAGGAATTACGATTGAAACTCCAAGCCAAACAGAAGTTCTAGTTAAGGGCGTAGACAAGCAGTTAGTTGGTCAAACAGCTGCTAACATTCGTGCATACCGTAAACCTGAGCCTTATAAAGGTAAGGGTGTTCGTTATTCAGATGAGAATGTACGCCGTAAAGAGGCTAAGAAGAAGTAAGGTAAGACGATGGATAAAAAAACAGCTCGTCTACGTCGTGCTAAACGCACTCGTAGAAATTATATTGAACAAGGCACAACGCGTCTTGTTATCCACCGCACGCCACGTCACATATACGCTCAAGTTGTAAATGCTGAGGGTAATGTACTGGCTGCTGCTTCTACTGTTGAAAAGGCTATTAGCGAAACAGTTAAAGGCACCGGTAACGTTGAAGCTGCGCAAGCAGTTGGCAAAGCGGTTGCTGAACGTGCGGCTGACAAAGGCATCGAAAAGATTGCTTTTGATCGCAGTGGCTTTAAATATCACGGCCGTGTGAAGGCGCTAGCTGATGCTGCGCGTGAAGCCGGTTTGCAATTCTAGGAGTAGACTATGGCTAACGTAGAAGCAAAGCAACAACAGCCTGATCTAGCTGAAAAGCTAATCGCGGTGAACCGTGTGTCTAAAGTAGTTAAAGGTGGTCGTATCTTTAGCTTTACTGCACTAACTGTAGTTGGTGACGGCGCAGGTAAAGTAGGTTTTGGTTATGGTAAAGCACGTGAAGTTCCAGCTGCTATTCAAAAAGCAATGGAAAAAGCACGTCGCAACATGATCAATGTAGACCTAAATGGCAATACATTACAGCATCCTGTTAAGGGACGTCATGCTGGCTCACTAGTGTTCATGAAACCAGCCTCTGAAGGTACTGGTATCATCGCAGGTGGTGCTATGCGTGCAGTACTAGAAGTGACTGGTGTTCAGAACGTACTTTCTAAATGTTACGGTTCTACTAACCCAATCAACGTAGTACGTGCAACGATTTCGGCTCTTGAGAATATGAATTCTCCACAGTCAATCGCTGCAAAACGTGGCCTTCGCGTAGACGAAATACTGGGGTAACCATGGCAAATCAAACTGTAAAAGTAACACAAGTAAAAAGCTCTATCGGTCGTTTACCGAAACATAAAGCTACATTACGCGGTCTTGGTTTACGTCGTATCAACCACACTGTTGAGTTAGAAGACACAGCATGTGTACGTGGTATGATAAACAAGGTTTCTTACATGGTTAAGGTAGAGGGTTAATTCGATGCATTTGAATACACTTTCACCTGCTGCAGGTTCAAAAACTGCTCCAAAACGTGTTGGTCGTGGTATCGGTTCTGGTCTAGGTAAGACTGGTGGTCGTGGTCACAAAGGTCAAAAATCACGTTCTGGCGGCAAAGTACGCGTTGGTTTTGAAGGCGGTCAAATGCCTATGCAACGTCGTCTACCTAAATTTGGTTTTACTTCTCGCAAATCTTTAGTATCTGCAGAAATAAACCTTTTTGAAATCGCTAAAGTTGAAGGCGATGTGGTAGACCTAAGCGCGTTACAAGCAGCTGGTCTAGTTAAAAAGAACGTTCTTTTCGTTAAAGTTGTTAAATCTGGCGAAGTTTCACGCGCTGTTACCGTTAAAGGCCTTAAAGCCTCTAAAGGTGCTCGCGAAGCTATTGAAGCTGCCGGAGGCAAGGTAGAAGACTAAGGAAGTACTAATGGCTAAACCAGGTCAAGATACAAAAAGTGCACAAGGTGGACTTTCGGAATTGAAGCGCCGATTACTCTTCGTATTGGGTGCTATCATAATTTACCGTCTAGGTTCATTTGTGCCGATCCCTGGGATTGACGCCGCTGTACTTGCCGATTTCTTCGAGCAACAAAAGGGCACCATTGTTGAAATGTTCAACATGTTCAGTGGTGGTGCACTTGAGCGAGCTTCAGTGTTAGCACTGGGTATTATGCCGTATATCTCGGCTTCGATTATTACGCAACTATTAACGCATATGTATCCTCCGTTTATAGAGCTTAAGAAAGAAGGTGAGCAAGGGCGTAAAAAAATTAGCCAGTACACACGCTATGGCACGCTTGTGCTAGCTACTATTCAATCAATCGGTATTGCTACTAGCTTACCGGGCATGATGGAGGGGTTAGTTGTTAACCCTGGTATGGGTTTCTATTTCACCGCAGTGGTGAGTTTAGTTACTGGTACTATGTTCCTTATGTGGTTGGGTGAACAAATAACAGAGCGTGGTATCGGTAACGGTATCTCTGTTCTAATATTTGTTGGTATTGTAGCTAACTTGCCGTCTGCTATTGGTTCGACAGTCGAAATGGCGCGCCAAGGTGATTTGAATGTTTTTGTACTGTTGATGGTTGCGGTAATCGTATTCGCTGTTACTTATCTTGTAGTGTTTTTCGAACGTGGACAACGTCGTATTGTTGTTAACTACGCTAAACGCCAACAAGGTCGTCAAGTATTTGCTGCCCAAAGCACGCATTTACCACTAAAAGTAAATATGGCGGGTGTTATTCCACCAATCTTCGCTAGCAGTATAATTCTGTTCCCTGGTACAATTGCTAGCTGGTTCGGCCAAGGTGAAGGTCCAGTCGCTGATGTATTACAAGCTGTTGCTACTACGTTGACTCCAGGTCAACCGTTGTACTCGCTTGTTTTAGCTGCGGCCATTATCTTCTTCTGCTTTTTCTACACAGCGTTGGTTTTTAACCCACGTGAAACAGCAGATAACCTTAAGAAATCTGGCGCATTTATCCCAGGTATTCGTCCAGGTGAGCAGACATCTAAATACATTGATAAAGTGATGACACGCCTGACATTGGCAGGTGCTTTGTATATAACCTTTATCTGTCTGGTGCCTGAATTCATGACGATGGCGTGGCAAACGCCATTCTACTTCGGCGGTACATCAGTTTTGATTATCGTTGTAGTAATCATGGACTTTATGGCACAAGTACAGACTCACCTGATGTCTCATCAGTATGATTCTGTGCTGAAAAAAGCGAACCTTAAAGGCTACGGTCGATAAGGTCAGTTTACGGAGTTGAGCAATGAAAGTACGTGCTTCCGTTAAGAAAATATGCCGTAACTGTAAAGTTATTAAACGTGCTGGTGTAGTACGCGTAATTTGCAGTGAGCCTAAGCATAAGCAAAGGCAAGGCTAAGTAAACAGTCGTGCAGGCTGAGTTTTCTCGGCCTGTGTTTTTAGTAGTGATTTGGTCTTCGTTTGAGTATCCTTACGGGCTTTTCAAACTTTTGATTACCAAATTCGAATATAGGAGATGTGTTAGTGGCCCGTATTGCTGGCATTAACGTCCCTGATCATAAACATGCAGTTATTGGTTTAACAGCTATTTATGGCATAGGTAAGACTCGCTCTAAGGCTATCTTAGAAGCGACTGGTATCGCCGAAACCACAAAAATCGGTGAACTTTCAGACGAAATTCTTGACGTACTGCGTGATGCAGTTGGCAAGTACACTGTTGAAGGTGATCTTCGTCGTGAAGTTACTTTAAATATCAAGCGCCTAATGGACCTTGGTTGTTATCGTGGCCTACGTCACCGTCGCTCTTTACCATTACGTGGTCAAAGAACTAAGACTAACGCGCGCACCCGTAAGGGTCCTCGTAAGCCTATTAAGCGATAAGGGGATAGTATTATGGCTAAGACACCAATTCGTCGTAAAAAGGTTAAAAAACAAGTTGCTGATGGTATGGCTCATGTTCATGCGTCTTTCAACAACACTATTGTAACGATTACCGACCGTCAAGGTAATGCACTATCATGGGCTACTGCCGGTGGTTCAGGTTTCCGTGGTTCACGTAAATCTACACCATTTGCTGCTCAGGTTGCTGCAGAGCGTGCAGGTACTGCTGCTCAAGAATACGGTTTAAAAAATCTAGAAGTTTTCATTAAAGGTCCAGGTCCAGGTCGTGAGTCTGCTGTACGTGCTTTGAATGCTGCTGGTTACCGTATTACCAACATTACTGACGTGACGCCAATACCACATAATGGTTGTCGTCCACCGAAGAAACGTCGCGTTTAACAATAGGTTAGGAGAAATAACATGGCAAGATATTTGGGCCCTAAGCTCAAGCTGAGTCGTCGTGAAGGTACTGACCTGTTCCTTAAGAGCGGCGTAAGAGCTATCGACTCTAAGTGTAAACTTGAGACTGCACCTGGTCAGCACGGCGCTCGTAAAGGTCGCTTATCTGATTACGGTTTACAATTACGTGAAAAGCAAAAAGTACGTCGTATCTACGGTGTATTAGAAAAGCAATTCCGTAACTACTACAAAGAAGCTGCTCGCCTTAAAGGCAACACAGGTGAAAACTTGTTAC
This sequence comes from Pseudoalteromonas sp. SG45-3, assembly GCF_014164075.1. Lineage (NCBI taxonomy): Bacteria > Pseudomonadati > Pseudomonadota > Gammaproteobacteria > Alteromonadales > Pseudoalteromonadaceae > Pseudoalteromonas > Pseudoalteromonas sp. SG45-3. The sequence goes on from NZ_JACJEN010000016.1 coordinate 109,567, forward strand.
AGCTTTTAGAGCAACGTTTAGACAATGTTGTATATCGCATGGGTTTTGCTAGCACACGTGCAGAAGCACGTCAGTTAGTAAGCCATAAAGCGATTTTAGTTAATGGTCGTGTTGTGAACATTCCTTCATACGTAATTACTCCAGAAGATACTGTTGTAATCCGTGAGAAGTCTAAGACGCAAGCACGTATCATCGCTGCTCTAGAGTTGGCTGAGCAACGTGAAAAGCCGACTTGGGTTGAAGTTGACGGTAAGAAATTGGAAGGCAGCTTTAAGCGTCTACCTGAGCGTTCAGACCTGTCTGCGGACATTAATGAACAACTAATCGTCGAACTTTACTCTAAGTAAAGTTAAGAGTTAAGAGAGGATAAAATGCAGGGTTCTGTTACAGAATTTCTAAAACCAAGGTTAGTCGACATCGACGCTATCAACCCAACGCGTTCTAAAATAGTTTTAGAACCATTAGAGCGTGGCTTTGGCCATACTCTGGGTAATGCTTTACGCCGTATATTACTTTCATCTATGCCTGGATGTGCAGTAACTGAAGTTGAAATCGACGGTGTATTACATGAGTACAGCGCGAAAGAAGGCGTTCAAGAAGACATCATTGAAATACTATTAAACCTTAAAGGTTTAGCAGTAACGTTAGAAGGCAAAGATGAAGTTTTTCTGACCCTGACTAAATCTGGTGTAGGCCCTGTTACTGCGGCTGATATTCAGCACGATGGCGATGTAACAATTGCTAATCCAGATCACGTTATTTGTAATTTAACTACAAATAACAGCGAGATCAGCATGCGTATTCGTGTTGAACGTGGTCGTGGTTATGTGCCGGCATCTAGTCGTTTATCCTCTGATGACGATGAGCGTCCAATTGGTAGATTGTTGCTTGATGCATCATTTAGCCCAGTTGAACGTATTGCGTACTCGGTTGAATCAGCTCGAGTTGAGCAACGTACAGATTTAGACAAGTTAATCATTGATATGGAAACAAACGGCACTTTAGATCCAGAAGAAGCGATCCGCCGTGCGTCTACTATCTTAGCTGAGCAATTAGATGCATTCGTAGATTTACGTGATGTAACTGAGCCAGAAGAGAAAGAAGAGAAGCCAGAATTCGATCCTATTCTACTTCGTCCAGTTGATGATCTTGAATTAACAGTACGCTCAGCAAATTGTTTGAAAGCCGAGCAAATTCAATATATCGGTGATTTAGTTCAGCGCACTGAAGTTGAGCTTCTTAAAACGCCTAATCTAGGTAAGAAGTCTCTAACTGAAATTAAAGACGTGCTAGCTTCACGTGGACTTTCTCTAGGTATGCGCCTAGAAAATTGGCCACCTGCAAGCTTAGCTGAATAATCTAAATCACTATATTAGTTTAGTTAGAAGGATAGGGTCATGCGCCATCGTAAGAGTGGTCGTCAATTAAACCGTAACAGTAGCCATCGTAAAGCGATGTTTAGCAATATGGCAGGTTCTTTGGTGAAACATGAAATCATCAAAACTACTTTGCCAAAAGCGAAAGAGTTACGTCGTGTAATTGAACCTTTAATCACACTGGCTAAGACTGACAGTGTAGCAAATCGCCGTTTAGCGTTTGCTCGCACGCGTGATAATGAAGTTGTTGGTAAATTATTCAGTGAAATCGGTCCACGTAACGCGGATCGTCCAGGTGGTTACACTCGTATTCTTAAGTGTGGCTTCCGTACTGGTGATAATGCACCAATGGCTTATATTGAACTAGTTGGTCGCCCAGCGACTAGCGAAGCAGTTCAAGAAGACGCACAGTCTGCAGAGTAAGTCTTAAAGAAACCTAAAAGCCGAGCTTATGCTCGGCTTTTTCTTGCCTAAAATTTGTCAAACTATATGAACCAGTAATTACCTTCTATTATGTGCATCGACTCATAGATTCTGAATCGATAGGTTGTTTTGACTGCTGTTTTAATAACTTAGCCTAGTTACCTTTACTTACCATTCATCCAAAATAGCCTATCCGGTTTTAGTTAAAGAGTATTTTCACTTTATATAGTGATTTACAGTTATTAATAATAGCACTTCGAATTTAACTACCATTAAGCAATCCCTAACGAAGTTTTTAGTGATTAGAGCTGCTCAGAAGATATATGGGGTCGCTCTCTTATCTATATACCGGTACTAAGAACCTCATAGTAAAGCTAACCATTGGGGCCTTAGTAAACTCACTTCTCAAATAAAAATATAGCCCAATGAATTTAAATCTCAGCTTTTGACTATTTCAAATGATTTTAGTAACACGACTCTTAACTTATTGGTTGGCTTTTTCAGCATTGATGATCCAAATATGTCTCTACTGATCACTAGTTACCATAACTTTGACTTTAAATAGCTCTTTAAACCCCTCAATACAGGAGGTTTAGTTGTGTTTTTGAGCGTTTAGCTCAAATACTCAGCGAACAACACATTATTTCAAGTTTTCTTCAAAAAAGGGTTGATCTGTTTTCGGATCTCCCTATAATGCGACCCCACTGAGACGGGAAACAGCAACGCATAGCGAGGCACGAACAACTCAGGGTGTTAAGTAAAACTTAGATTGAATCTTTTTAG